>VGWZ01000232.1 GCA_016873595.1 Nitrospira sp. | reverse complement strand
TGCCATGAAGAAAATTCGTTCTGATAGTCTGAGTTTTTACAGGGGGACCATATATGCAGGTACTAATCCCAAAATAAGAATATATGAAAAGGTAAAAGAGATAAAAGCTCGTCTTGAAAAGGGACAAGAAATAACACCATATGAAAAAGGTCTCATTAAATCAGGAAAGAGTCATACGAGGTTTGAGTTTGAAATAAGGGATTGTAAAAAAACATTAAAGGAAGTCTCAGAAAATCCAGAAAGTTTTGCATCTTATTACGACAGATTAGAGTTTTTTGATTTTAAAGAAAATAATGATTCAGGTATTTTGCAGATTTTGTATAAGTACATTAACAGGAAATTCCGCAATGATTTGGAGAAGTATAAAAATCATGCTCTTGTCGATGAGATAAAAGCAAAATACATAAATTTAGTAAAAGAATGGTTTAAGGAAAAAGAACCTTTTAAAAAGAATGCTATATGAAATTACTTGATGTCAAAGAAACCGCTCAATTTCTCAATGTAAAGCCTTCTACGCTTTATCAATGGGCTGAGTTAGGGCAAATACCTTGTATTAAGCTTAATGGCTGCCTGAGGTTTGACATAGAAGATATTGTGAACTGGATTAAGTCCTGTAAAAAAGAGGTCACCTCAAGTTATAATCCTTTTACCCAGGCCAGAGGCCCCAGGAGAGGAGGTAAGTAAATATGGGGCTTTACCGGAGAGGTAAATTCTTCTGGTTACGTATATCGTATCAGGGTAAACGGATTCAGGAATCCTTAAAGACTGATAATAGAAAGCTTGCGGAAAAGCTCTATGCAAAAGTTCTGACTGATATTGTCGAAGGCAGATATTTTGAGACATCAAAAATAAAAACTATTAGATTCGAGGATATGACAAATAAATACCTTAGGGAACATGCTCACTCAAGAGATCAAAGAACTGTTAAGACACTTCTAACTGTCTTTTCAGGATATACGATTTCTCAAATTACGACTAAGTTTATTGCTGAGTACAAAAGTATGCGTCTTAAATCAGTCAAGCCCGCTACCGTTTATCAGGAATTAGCTTTGTTAAGAAGAATGTTTAATGTTGCCATCAGAGAATGGGAATGGTGTAAAGATAATCCTGTAAGCAGATTATCTTTTTCAGTTGGTAACAGAAATGCAAGGGACAGGTGGCTTACTCTTGAAGAAGAAAAGACCCTTTTAGATAATGCTACAAATCCTGTTTGGTTGAGAAATTTAATAACTGTTGCCTTGCATACAGGTATGCGTAGAGGTGAAATCCTTGACCTGAGATGGCAAAATGTTGACCTGTTAAAGAGAGCTATTAGAGTTGTAAAGTCTAAAAATGGGGAAAAGAGAACCATTCCAATGTCTAACACTCTTTTCAATCTATTTAAGAGCATGAACATAAGGGATATTTCGGGTAGAGTTTTTCCAATCTCAGGAAGTAGTTTAAGACAAGCATTTGATACGGTTGTTGCTAAGGTAGGTTTAGCGGATTTTCGTTTTCATTACCTGAGACACACTTTTGCAACAAGGCTTGTCCAAAATGGAGTGGATTTGTACAAGGTTAAAGAATTACTCGGGCATAAGACGATTACAATGACCATGAGATATGCACACCATTATACTGAAAGTTTAAGATCAAGTGTTGAAGTGCTCGATAACTGCTACAATTCTGCTACATTTTGTAAAATGAATGTTTGACTGAATACCAAAATATCATTTAAAATCAATCATGCCGGAGTGGCGGAATTGGTAGACGCAAGGGACTTAAAATCCCTCGTCCCTAAAGGGCGTACCGGTTCGAGTCCGGTCTCCGGCACCAAGAAACTATAGCAGAACAACAGGCATTTGAAACATATATCACTAAGAGGAAAATTTTCTTGATTACAACTTTTCGGGAGCTACCCTATCCCCTGATAAAATCGTTATCTATAAAGTTTCAAAAACTCCTCTACTGTCAGCCCTGCCTTTTTTATCTGATCTCTTAGTAAACCTTGCTTTATAGATTTTCCTTTATGCACCGGAATTGAGAAAATATACATGCTTCCTTCTTTTGTGAGTATTACATGACTCCCTCGTTGTCCCTGTGATTTCCAACCTGCCCTTTCAAATGCCTTGATAACTCTTTCAGGCTTTAATCCATGGAGGCCACTCATGAGGCTTTTCTAACTCTCTTTTCTTCTTCCATTACCTCAAGATGACCTTTTATAGCATCCTTTATCATCTCAAGTGCTTCTTCTACTGTATCACCCTGAGAAGCACACCCAGGTAAGGAAGGACACTCTAACCAGTAACCACCCTCCTCAGTATCAGGATGAAGGATTACAGCATATTTCTTGCCTCTTACCGTAACCTCATATTTCTTTTCCTTCTGTAAGGCTGAAACCTCTCCTTTGAGTGCTTCCACAATTTCACCCAAGGCAAGGGCAAAGACAAGCTGACCACTTTTTAAGGTATATATAATCTTCTTCTTGTCCTTTGTAAGTACAAAGATAGTCTCTCCATCGGTTAAAAACCTAAGTTCTGAAAGAGGCTTCTTTATATCAGGCATATTCTTTTTGAGGTAATTTAAAGCCTTTCTGATCTTCTGGAGGCTTACACCTTTATCCATAAGTGTTTTAGCAACCTTAAGCTGTATAAGGTCAATGAAAGAATAAAGTCTCACAGAGCCATAACCTGAGGCTTCACTAACAGAAGGCTTTATAAAATGTGTTCTGTCCCAGTAATCAATCTGCCTTATACTTAATCCTATAATTTTGGACACAGCATTTGTATTAAAATTCATTAAATACCTCCT
>VGWZ01000231.1 GCA_016873595.1 Nitrospira sp. | reverse complement strand
GTAATACTTCCCGAATTTTAATATCTCAGAAGAAATTAAACCTGCAACACAAAATAGTGCCATAGGGCGGAAGAGCAGAAGTGCAGAAGCAAAAAACTTAGAAAACTAACCGACCTTGACCTTCCACTCTGTCCTGTCTTTCTTATCCTCAAGTATAATGCCCTTTTCTTCGAGCTCTTTTCTAATCACATCTGCCATTGCCCAGTCTTTTTTCTGCCTTGCATCCTGACGTTGATTTATCTTATCACTTATATCCTTTTCAGAAAGTCCTATTTTCTTTATCTCCATCAACGAGCGATACCATTCATCAGGAGTTCTGCTAAAGATATTTAGGACACTGCCTGCCTCAGATAAAAGTCCCTTTGCCTTTGATAAAAGCTCCTTTGCCTTTAAACTATAGGGTTTGCTGTCGAGAAATCTATTCACATCACGGATCAATTCAAATATATGACCGAGTGCAAGGGCGGTATTGAAGTCGTCATCCATTGCATCTTCAAATCTCTCTCTAAATGAAAGCAGTACTGTTTCAAGGGTTTTTTCTGCATTCGAGGATACCTCTCTTAATTCTTTATCACCTTTTTCAAGGGACGTAGATACCATTAACGTCCCGGGGAAATCATTAATCCTGATAATTGTTGTGTAGTATCTATCTATAGAGATTTCTGCCTCATGTAGTTGTATATCAGAAAATTCTATCGGGCTCCTGTAATGCGTTGAAAGGAGGAAGAATCTGATAACCTCAGGGTCAAACTTATCGAGGACTTCCCTGATTGTAAAAAAATTGCCGAGAGATTTTGACATCTTTTCTTTATCAATTGTAATAAACCCATTATGAATCCAGTACCTTGCAAAGGGCTTTCCTGTAAATGCCTCTGACTGTGCAATCTCATTCTCATGATGAGGAAAGATTAAATCTGCACCACCACCATGTATATCAAAGCTTTCCCCAAGGTGTTTTATAGACATGGCAGTGCATTCAATATGCCAACCTGGCCTACCAGTGCCCCATGGACTATCCCATGAAGGCTCACCTTCTTTTGACCTTTTCCACAATGCAAAATCCATTGGGTCTTTCTTCCTTTCGTCCACTTCAACCCTCGCTCCAGCTATCATCTCCTCTTTATCCCTTTTTGATAACTTCCCGTATTCAGAAAATTTATCCACCTTAAAATAGACATTGCCATCAACCTCATATGCATAGCCTTTATCAATTAGCCCTTTAACAATATCTATCATCTCCCCGATATACTCTGTTGCCATTGGTTCCACATCAGCTCTTCCCACACCAAGTCTGTCCATATCCCTGTAATATTCATATGTATATTTTTTCGCAACAGCATCCCACGTAATGCCTTCTTGCTGCGCCTTATTGATTATCTTGTCATCAATGTCAGTAAAATTCCTCACATATTTCACATCAAAACCCTTATGTTTCAGATATCTCCTTATTACATCAAATACAATCGCACTCCTCGCATGCCCTATGTGGCAGTAATCATACACTGTTACTCCACACGCATACATCATTACCTTGCCAGAAGTCAGGGGTATAAACTCCTCTTTTCTGTTCGTGAGAGTATTATAAATCCTCATTTTCCCTCCTCTTTTCCCCGTTCTTTCTAAAGCATCTATTTTCTTTGAAAGCGCATCTACCTGGGCCTCTAAATTTTTAATTTTTTCCACTATCGGATCAGGGAAGTGGTCCATTACCTCAATCAATCCATCCTCGGTAGTCATTCTGATAATTTTCTTTTTGGTGATTCTGCCAGGTACTCCTACACAGACAGAGTTATCTGGAATGGATTTGAGTACCACGGAATTAGCTCCGATGACCACGTTATTACCAATGGTTATTGGACCGAGCACTTTCGCTCCAGTACCTACTACCACATTATTCCCGAGGGTCGGATGCCTTTTCCCTTTTTCTTTTCCTGTTCCCCCGAGTGTTACCCCTTGATAGAGCAGACAGTCTTCACCTATCTCTGTGGTTTCACCAATAACAACCCCCATACCATGATCTACAAAAAACCCGGGACCGATTTTTGCTGCAGGATGAATTTCGATGCCTGTAAGAAACCGCGCAAAATGTGACAACAACCTCGGGAGTACAGGGATTCCTCTTTTCCAGAGAAAGTGATTTATCCTGTGAAAAAAGATTGCGTGAAAACCAGGATATGCAAAAATGACTTCAAGACAGTTCCTTGCCGCAGGGTCTTTTTTAAAAACAGCCTCATAATCCCTCTTTATCGTACTCCAGAAGCCCATGTATAGGAATTATACAACAATTTGCTTGAGTTATTTTCATATCAGCAAACTCATCAAAAAGAATCTGAAAACCTCTATGGTATGATATACCCATGACCGAACCCATCAACGTAAACCCCTCTGAACTGAAGGTGATGATCGCCGACTACATGGAAAAGGGCTTTCTCGAAAACATCATTGACATGTTTAAACACGATGCGCAGCTCTATGACTATATCGGGGACCTCATGAAGGATGAAAGGCTCAGAGTAAGGATTGGTATTTCAGCCCTCGTTGAGACACTTGTGTTAGAAGACCTTGAACACATTCCAAAGGCCATCCCTTCCATCGCCCGTCTTTTGAAGGATCAAAATCCTGTTATCAGGAGCGATGCTGCCTATCTCCTGGGTGTAATCAGGCATAGAGATTCCCTCCCCTTTCTCAGGGAAGCAACAAATGATGAAGATGCGAATGTGAGGACTATCGCAAAAGAGGCAATAGAGGAGATTGAGTTGGGAATAGTAAAAAGACCGTCTTGGTAAGTCGAG
>VGWZ01000230.1 GCA_016873595.1 Nitrospira sp. | reverse complement strand
AACCCTCTCATGCAATAATACTGTCAACCTCTGCTTTGGTCTTT
This sequence comes from Nitrospira sp., assembly GCA_016873595.1. Taxonomy (GTDB): domain Bacteria; phylum Nitrospirota; class Thermodesulfovibrionia; order Thermodesulfovibrionales; family SM23-35; genus VGWZ01. Next base: position 2,790 of record VGWZ01000230.1, on the reverse strand, counting down.
CAGATACCTTTTGATTTATAATTGTCTATGCTTGAAAAGATTAGAGATAAGGTATTTGCAGGCAAAAGAATATCCAAGGATGAGGCACTCGAATTATTTAAAACAGACGAAATCTTTTTTCTTGGAGACCTTGCCTCTTATGTCGCCGAGAAAAAGAACGGCAAACAGGTGTCTTTCATCAGAAACAGGCATGTCACTCCTACAAACATCTGTGTCAACCGGTGCAGATTCTGTGCCTTCAGCCGTTCAAAGGGAGAGGAAGGTGCATTTGAACTCACTATAGAAGAAATAATCCAGAAAATCGAATCTTATTACTCAGATTTCACTAATCCCCCCTCACCCCCCTTTAGTAAAGGGGGGAAGGGGGGGATTAGTGAAGTTCATATTGTTGGGGGACTCCATCCTGACTGGCCATTCGAATATTACCTGGAAATGCTTTCGAAAATTAAAAAGAATTTTCCTAACCTTCAGATAAAAGCATTTACCGCAGTAGAGGTAGATTATATGTCAAGAATCAGGGGCCTCAGTCTTAAAGAGACGTTGATTGTCTTAAAAACGCATGGCCTTGACCTGATGCCAGGAGGAGGTGCAGAAATATTTGATAGCAGAATAAGGGGCAGACTATGTCCTGAAAAGATTTCAGGAGAGAGATGGCTTAAAGTGATGGAGACAGCACACAAGTTAGGCATTAAGTCAAATGCAACGATGCTCTATGGACACATCGAAAACTATGAGCACCGTGTTGACCATCTGTTCAGACTTAGAGAACTCCAGGACATAACAGGTGGCTTTCAGGCATTTATTCCACTTTCCTATCATCCAAAGGGGACTGAAATAGGAGGCTTTTATTCATCTGGCATTGATGACCTTAAGACCATTGCGGTAAGCAGAATTGTACTTGATAATTTTCCTCATGTCACTGCCTACTGGATTATGCTTGGAGAAAAGATATCCCAGCTTGCACTGCTTTTTGGAGCAAGCGACCTGAGCGGTACAGTTATTGAAGAAAAGATTACCCATTCAGCAGGTGCCCTGTACGGCGAGTCAATGACTCCGGAGCAACTCATTTATTTAATAAAGAAGGCAGGGAAGATCCCTGTGGTGAGAGACTCGTTCTACAGGAAATTAAGAGTTAAGAGTTAAGAGTGAAAGACAAAGCAAGAAAGAAAGACATTAACCGCCTAACGAAAAAAGAGGGCTTGAGGCTATTCAAGGACGCTGATTTACTTGAGCTTGGCCATAGAGCTGATGATATGAAAAAAAGGCTTCATACTGAAAACATCGTCACATTCGTTGTGGACAGGAATATCAACTATACAAATATCTGTATAAATAGATGTCGCTTCTGTGCCTTCTGGAGAGATGAAGATGATCCAGAGGCATACCTCCTCACTAAAAATGAACTTTTCAGAAAGGTAGAAGAAACCATAAACTTAGGAGGCACACAGATACTCATTCAGGGAGGATTACATCCCAATCTTGATATTAACTATTACATAAACCTTCTTCATGAAATCAAAAGCAGATTTAATATAAACATACATGGCTTCTCTCCGCCGGAGATATGTTATGTCGCAGATAAATCTTATTTGACAATACGGGAGACTTTAACACTTCTCAAAGATGCAGGACTTGATTCTATTCCTGGCGGAGGTGCAGAGATTCTCTCTGACAGAGTGAGAGAGGTAATCAGCCCGAAGAAAATTAAATCCGGCAGATGGCTTAAGGTCATGGAAGAAGCACACAGGCTTGGTATGAGAACGACTGCAACAATGATGTTCGGAAGCATCGAAAAACCAGAGGATATTATTGAGCATCTCGATGCAGTGAGAAGCTTACAGGATAAAACAGGTGGTTTTACAGCATTTATTCCGTGGAGTTTCCAGCCTGGAAATACAGAACTTGCACGTCAGAGGTTAGAAAAAAGCTCAGAACTCAAAACTCAAAACTCAGAACTCTTTGCGGCTACAGCAGTTGAGTATTTGAGAGTTCTCGCCCTATCAAGGCTCTATCTCGATAATATCAAAAATATACAGGCGTCCTGGGTCACTCAGGGGCTTAAACTTGCACAGGTTGCCTTACGATTCGGGGCAAACGATTTTGGTTCTACAATGATTGAAGAAAACGTTGTTGCCTCAACAGGTGTGAGTTACAGAGTGTCAAAAGAAGATATCATCAAGGCAATTAAAGATGCTGGCTTCAGACCAGCACAGAGGGATACATACTATACAATCATCAAATATTTTTAGGGTGTTGGGAGATGCGAGGAATATTTTTATCCTGATGGCTGGACTTCTGGTTCTTTCAGGGTAGAAGAGTTCAGAGTACCATCAATCACTGCACCACAGGACATCTTAACAGCAGATGAAGCAAAAAATATCTCAATAGCTCACCGCGATGTCTGGATTGCAGGTAAAGGCGAATGGTGGTTTGATGTCTCTGGAAGTGATAGGATTGATCTCCTTCCTGAGAAAAAGAGATATGAGCCTGGCGAGACCGCAAAATTTCAGGCTACTTTCTGCTGCCTGCATCATTTCAAAAGATTCTTCATCTGGAAGTATGATTACCTCAACTTTTGCTCCTTTTGGGAGTGGAAGCTTTGGCAATTCAATCGTGCCGTTTTCCTTTACAACAGAATGGTATTTAACTGCATTCATTTTGTCCTCCTGGTATAATCCTCACCTATAAATTAGGTAAGGAGATTTATAATAGTTTTATGAAAGTCTTTAAGCAGGAGAGACAGTTTGCATCCCTCCTTATGGGTCTCTCTTTGAGAGATACCATTTGCAA
>VGWZ01000229.1 GCA_016873595.1 Nitrospira sp. | reverse complement strand
AAGGGATTTTAAAAATATCCTGTATGAAAGATGTAAGATTATCAAAATGACTTTTTCAACAGTCTCAACACGTTGCAAAAGACTGTCGTCCAAACCTTCAGGCTTCTTTTGGGCCAAGCACGTTAGCATCTCATTGCAATTTACTTATTATTCTTTACCTATATCTTTCCTGTATCGAATCCCTTCGAAATGAATCTTCTCGATCCCTCTATACGCAATATCTCTTGCTTCCTGTAACGTCTTGCCTTTGCCTACTACATGAAGCACTCTTCCTCCGTCAGTGATAAGTCCTTTTTCAGGCGAATTATTCACGCCAGCAAAAAATATTTTACAGGCAGGATTTTCCACATTTTCAATTCCTGAAATGGGATAACCCTTTCCATAGCGACCAGGATAACCGTGATACCAGCCCTTGCTCTTTCCATCCTTTATCTGTCGGGTTCTCCCTACTGCTGCGACTACATCACAGTAATAATCCTGACTCCACTCAACTTTCTTATCACTCAAAACCCCGTTAATAATCTGGAGACTTATGTCACTCAAAGGAGTTTTCAGTCGAGGAAGGATTACTTCAGCCTCGGGATCACCAAGACGGACATTCGCCTCCAAGAGATACGGGGTGTCTTCAACTAACATTAATCCGCAGTAAAGTATTCCTTTATATTGAACTCCCTCTTTTTCTGCAAATCCTCTGATCAACGGCATCGCAACTTTTTCACAGACCAGCCGATTAAGCTTTTCTCCTTCAAGCCGGTGTGGTGAATAGGCACCCATCCCTCCTGTATTCAAACCTTCATCATTATCATATGCCCTTTTATAATCCTGGGCAACTGGCATTGGAGCTATTGACTCTCCATCAGTAAAGATAAAAAATGAGATCTCTATTCCAAAGAGTCTTTTTTCAATGACTACCTTCTGGCCCGCCTCATCAAAAATTTTTTCTACCATAAGCCGATCAATAGCATGATAGGCTTCTTTCTCATCTGAGCAGACAATTGATCCTTTTCCTTGTGCCAAGCCATCAGCTTTCACAACTACAGGATATTTCACATATGCAATATAATCCTTTGCTTTTTGCGGGTCTTCAAAGACCTCAAACTCTGCTACTGGCACACCTATTTCTCTGCACAATAATTTTGTATAGGCTTTGCTTCCTTCAAGAATGCTTGCTCTCTTGACTGGTCCAACAACAGGTATCTTTTCCTCCAAAAGTAGGTTAACAATCCCCCTTGTCAATGGACTTTCAGGACCAATAAAGACGAGGTCAACCTTTTCCTTCTTTGCCAGTTCTAAAATCTCTTCATCCGTCCTCGCATTTTCGCACCTGATCTCAAGAGCAATACCCGCATTCCCAGGCGCACAGATTACCTCCTTCACACCGGGATCATTCTGAAACTGCCAAGCTATTGCATGGCCGCGACCTCCACTGTCAACTACTAAGACCTTCATCTATATCTTTTAAAACCTTTCTTGAAAAATTGAGACTGCTGAAAAACGTTAAAATTACACAATATGTCATGCTGAATTTATTTCAGCATCTAATAAAATCAAAACCGAATCACGCCTGTCCTGACGACAGGTCAGGGTGACAAAAATATACTTTTTCATCAGCCTCAAAGTATCATTGCGAGGAGCGAAATAACGAAGCAATCTCGCCTTTTTATAATCCAGCCTCCTCCAAGACCGCAGGAATCCTTTTCTCCCAGCCAATAGCCATGATATGAACTCCCTCACATAGATCCTTCAATCCCTTAATCAGCCGTGCAGCTATCTCGATGCTGGTTTTGACCTTATCCTTTGTCTCTTCCATTTCTTTAATAATGGGCTCAGGAACGAATACCCCAGCCACATTTTTGTTCATAAACCTGGCCATACCGGCTGATTTGAGTAATATGACCCCACCCAGGACTGGCGTCTTAAAGCCATCTATTCGCTTCATAAATCTTTCGAAGAGGTCTAAGTCAAATATTCCTTGTGTTTGAAAGAATCTTGCACCTGCTTCAATTTTCTTTTCCATCTTGATAATCTGCATCTCAAATGCAGCCTCGGTATCAGCCCCTGGATTTACCACAGCTCCAGGGAAAAAGTCTGTAGCTCCTTTAAGCTCATTCCCCATCATATCGAATCCCTCATTAAGTCTCCTTATTACCCTTAATAGGCTCACAGAATCTAAATCAAAAACAGGCATTGCCTGGGGGTGATCTCCCAAGGTTGGATGATCTCCAGTTAAGGCCAACACATTCCTGATACCCAAAACCCAGGCACTTAACAGATCCGATTGTAGCGATAGCCTGTTTCTATCCCTACACGTGAGCTGGAAGACGGGATCAATTCCGTGATCTTTGAGGAGATGGCAAACTGCCATGGAGCCCAATCGCATGACAGAACTTTGAAGATCAGTGACATTAATGGCGTCTACCTTTCCTTTCATAAGCTCTGCATCTTCCAACAATCCAGCTATCTCCGTTCCCTTACCCGGCCCTATCTCTGCTGTAATAAGGAACTTACCGGAATCTAAAGCCTCCTTGAATCCCATTTCGTTATACTCCTCGTGTTGGCCCCTTCTTTAATCTCAAATCTTCTCTAACAAACCTTCGGGGATGAACTGGACATGTCCTTTGCTGAGACATCCCCTTTAGAAAGTAAAGCTGATTTAGTTTTAGCAGGCGGGTGTAAATCTTTTGCCATACACAGGGGTTATCCTTTGAAACCTCACATAATCCGCCCTGTGATCCGCCGCAGGGCCCATTGATGAGGCTCTTAGCACAGCGTGCCACCGGACATATTCCGCCTGTCTTATAGAGGATGCAGTCTCCACAGGCTGCACAAACCTCAACCCACGT
>VGWZ01000228.1 GCA_016873595.1 Nitrospira sp. | reverse complement strand
CTGATGAAAATATAGAAAGAGCGGTTGTAGAGTTCATAAGAAGTAAGGGATTTGAAGTTTTTTATGTCGCTGAAACATCACCCTCAATCTTAGATACAGAGGTTTTGGAATATGCTAAAACAAATGATATGATAGTTATAACAAATGACAAGGATTTTGGTGAGATGCTTTATCTTAAGAAAATGATATCTTCTGGTATCCTGTTGATACGCTCAAAAATAGAGACAGCCCAAGCGAAAGTCGAGCTTGTAAAGGTCGCACTTGATAAAGCAGGGGGTAAGCTAAAAGGGCATTTTGTGGTTGTTAGTGAAAAAGGTCTAAGGATACGGCCATTATAGTGCTGAAAACCGACACCTGATATTTTGTAATACATATTCTAAAAGAGGAGGGAACCAATGACAGTTAAAGCCGAGACACTCCCTGATATAAGGGCACTCAAAAGCGAGGTTATAAATACGATTGTGAAGAGCCTCGGTATAACAAAAGCTGCCTTTTTTATCAGGGAGACATTATCTCAAAAAACCGATTATCTCGAAATCAAAGAAAGACTATTTGGCAAAAAAACCGCTACTGAAGTGTATAATGAGATATCCAAATGGAAAATGAAAGGAAAAAGGTAATCACTCAGAATATAAAGTTTTGGAAGGGGGTAGGGGGTTATGAAACGGACGCTTTGTTGGATATTAATTCTGGGGCTGATAATCTCCCTCGGAATGCTTGGCTGTGCGAAGAAGGAGAGCGAGATAAAAATAGGAGCTATCATTCCTCTAACAGGAAGCTTTGCTACCTATGGAGAACCAGTTCGTGATGGAATGTTACTTGCAGTAGAGGAAATCAACAAGGATGGAGGGATTGAGGGGAAAAGGATCAAACTTATTATTGAAGATGATGCTGGGGATCCAAAAACCGCTGTCAATGCTTTCAATAAACTTGCAAACACTGATAAAACACCTATTGTACTGGGACCTCTTTCATCAGGCAGCAGTATGGCAACAGCCCCCATTGCTGAAAAAACAAAAGTTGTTCAGCTTTCAACATTAGCTGGAATTCCGGATTTAAGCAAGGCTGGCGATTATGTTTTTCGCATATATCCTTCTACTGAAATAGGAGCACGGTTTGCCGCAGAACAAGCTTTCAATAGATTTAAACCCAAAAGAGTGGCTATCATGTATATGAATAACCCTTTTGGAGAAGCAGCTAAGAAAATTTATGTGGAGACCGCAAAGGAATTTAATATAAAAGTCGCTGATACGGAGAGTTTTTCGGATGGTGAAAAGGATTTCAGAACCCAGTTGAGTAAAATTAAACAATCAGCCCCAGATGTTCTATTTTGTAGTGCATATTGGGGAGAAGGATCAGGCATTTTAGTGCAGATGCAAGAGTTTGGGCTAAATGTACCAGTTGTAGGCGAAGATGGTTGGAGGGGTCCGATAGCAGATATAGTGGGGAAGAAAGGCTTGAATAAGCTTTATTTTGTTGATATTGCGTTTGGCCCTGAATTTAAAGACAACGATGTAATACAAATGTTCTTAAAGAGATTTGAGGAAAAATATCACAAGAAAGCATCTACTTATGCTGCTACAGGGTACGATGCTGTATATATCGCTAAGAAAACAATAGAAGCGGGGGGTTATAGCGGAGAGGGAATTAAGAATGCTCTTTACAAGGTTGATTATATGGGGGCTCTCGGACATATTAAATTTGATAAAAATGGCGACAATATCGGAGTAAAGTTTGCCTTATTTCAGCTTAACGAAAATAATGAGGGGGTTTTAGTTAAATAATAGAGGAGGTCAAAGCAGTGTTAAAGGAAAAAAATTATCAGAATGTTTTTGGTAAGGATAAACAAAAGGAAAGAACACTACTTCAGGGTACACCAGAGAGAAAAATCAGCGCTAATGAGACTCCTATAGATTTGTTAGATCCAGAATTAAGGCGATGGATTAAAGTAATTAGGCCATCACGGGCATCTTTAACATATGAACGCATGGAGTAGGGAAACTGATTATATAGATAAAAAATCCTTTGATCATTGTAATAACTGATGAAGCACTGAAGAACTACTAAATAAAAAATAAGAAGGAGATATGAACAAAAAAGAAGTTGTTTATCTTGTTCTTACAGATGCAGTTGGCAGTTCTGAATTAGATAATAGGTTAGACCCAATAGAATGGAGAAAGTGTGCTTTTAAAAACCAATTGGGATGCCTCCTTAGTAGCAATAGTAACTCCCTTGCTTTAAAATCCGTAGGAGATGCTCTATTTGTAATATACGAGGTGAATGGGAATAAATCTAAAGAAGATAAAATCGTTAAGGAAATTTTATACTGTGTTTGGAAAGCATTTGAAAGAACTAAAAATGATGATGCTTTCAAAATTCCAATAAGATGCGCTATCCATCGTATTACAGACCATAAAAAAGGAGATGGAATCGCAAGAGATTTGGAATCCTTACAGACATCTGGCGATAAAAGTCACCTTGTAGAAGCATTAAAGAAAGATATATTTGGCAAGGAAGTAAATAGGGCTGCACGAATACTTTCACTCGTCCATAACCCTACGATCTTGGTTTCTGAAGCTATCGTCAATATGATTAATCCAAATGCTAACAAAATAGCTTTGGACTTTAAGCCTATAGAATTCAAATATAACAATCAAAGGCTTATATTCCATTCTCCAGTGCCTGTTCTTTATATGAAAGGAGTATTTAATCTCGATGAGGTAAAGCCCGTTTTCGACAGTGATAGGCATATTTTAGCAAAGATATTAAGCTAAATACCTGATTTTTCTACATTCATATTTTTCTGATTCAAATTTTCATAGGCACACGATTTAATATTTTTTCCTTGACAAACAAGAT
>VGWZ01000227.1 GCA_016873595.1 Nitrospira sp. | reverse complement strand
AAAATTTATAGGAGGTGGACTAAAAACAGTATAAATATTAGCGTTGAATAGAATAATTCTTTAAAAACCTTGAGAGGCTTAGCTCTACAAGTATGTCTACTTAAACTGCATTTTTTGGGTTAATATGTGTATACCTCCTGCCTGGGAATGCTGTGATTTTTCTACTGAAGGGCATCGCAGTAACGTAGAAGTTTTTTTTGAATATCAATCCTTTCTTATGAAACCATGGGATGGTCCTGCTGCCATAGTCTTCACAAATGGAGATACAATAGGTGCGCACTTTGACAGAAATGGCCTCAGACCACTGAGATATTTGTTAACTGACGATGGAATCCTTGTTTTAGGCTCAGAGATAGGTATGGTGAACCTTAAAGGGAAAACGGTAAAGGAGAAAGGGAGATTGGGTCCTGGTGAGACTGTCTCTATAGATTTCAAGAGAGGAAAGCTAAGATACACTGATGAGATATTCAAAGAACTTGCAGCACAGAAACCGTATAAAGAATGGATAGATAACTATCTCCTTACTCCTTCCCATTGCTGTCAGGGAACTTCAGAAAAAAGTTGTCACATCTGTTAAAAATGGTGCTGAAATTATACTCCTTTCTGACATTGATATTGCAAAAGAGAGGATAGCAATACCAGGTCTTCTTGCAGTGTCGACATCTTTTAAGGCACTTCAGAGAGAAGGTATTGCCAACAGGGTGAGTTTAATTATGGAAACAGGAGAGGCAAGAGACGTTCATCATATGGCCACCCTTATAGGTTATGGCGCCTCAGCAATTTATCCGTATCTCGTGTTTCAGACTATAAAGGAGATGTGTGATAAAGGAGCATTGAATGTCCCTTACGAAGTAGCTGCCCTCAATTATAAAAAAGCCATAGAGGACGGACTTCTCAATGTAATTGCACGGATGGGGATTTCCACTCTGAATTCATATTATGGTGCTCAGTTATTTGATACGGTGTGTCTCAACAAGGATTTTGTGGATGAATATTTTAGCGGGACACCTGTGAGTATCGAGTCTGATGGCATAGTTGAGATAGAAGAGTCTCTCTTGAAGAGACATGTTTTGGGTTTTGACGCAACAGAGCCATCCCTTGATTTTGGCGGTAATTTAAGGCACAGAAAAGAAGGTGAATGGCATGCATGGTCTATTTCTTCTGTAGTGACCTTAAGCAAATTCATCAGAGATGGTGATTATAAAACGTATAAGGAGTTCTCCAGAATAGCCAATGAGCGTCCTGTATTTATAAGACATTTACTCGGATATAAAACAAGCAAACCCATTACTTTAGAGGAAGTCGAATCAGAGGAGCATATCCTTAAGCGATTTTTTTCAGGAGCAATGTCAGTGGGCGCTCTTTCTCCTGAAGCACATGAAACCATTGCAGAGGCATGTAACAGGCTGGGTATCAAAAGTAATAGCGGTGAAGGCGGTGAAGATCCTGTACGTTACGGAACCATAAAGAACAGCGCCATAAAGCAGATAGCCTCTGGAAGATTCGGTGTGACCCCGGCGTATCTGGCATCAGCTACAGATCTGGAGATAAAGATTGCACAGGGGGCAAAACCAGGGGAAGGCGGTCATCTTCCCGCAAATAAAGTTACAGAATATATTGCCATGCTCAGGCACTGCAGGCCGAATAGTATCCTTATATCACCAGCGCCGCATCATGATATTTATTCCATTGAAGACCTTGCACAATTGATAAATGACCTCAAAGAGGCAAATCCTGAGGCAAAGATCTGCGTGAAACTTGTCTCAGAAACAGGTGTTGGCACTGTGGCTTCAGGCGTTGCAAAGGCTTATGGAGACGTTGTCCAGATAAGCGGATGCGAGGGTGGCACAGGTGCATCTCCCATTGGCTCAATTAAAAATGCAGGCAACTACTGTGAAATAGGGCTTGAAGAGACTCAAAGAGTTTTGATGGAAAACGGATTGAGGCATAGGGTAAGAGTAAGGGTTGATGGTGGACTCAGGACCGGCAAGGATATTATCATTGCAGCTTTAATAGGTGCTGAAGAGTTCGGTTTTGGCACTGCCACAATGATTGCGATCGGTTGTATAATGGCACGACAATGTCATCTGAACACCTGTCCTACAGGAATCGCGACACAGGACGAGAGACTCAGGAAAAAATTTAAAGGAAAGGTTGAGGGGGTGATGTCATACTTCAGGGCTGTTGCCCAGGAGGTCAGAGAGATTCTGGCTGAAATGGGTTTCAGCAGCCTTGACGAGATAATAGGCAGGACAGAGCTACTGACCGAGGTCTTGCCTGAAGGCAACAAAGGTGCAAAAAGGATTAAACTCAACAAGCTTTTTAATGGATACCCTGAAGGGCAACCAAGAAGATGCACAATAGAAAAGAACGATAATCCTGCTTTATCAATGAATGATAAACTTCTGAACGACTTATTGTCTTATATTGAAAATGCAGAGCCTGTTGAAAAGGAATATGAGATTAGAAACATACACAGGAGCATTCCGATAAAGCTCAACTATTTTATATCTCAAAGATACAGAGATGAAGGGCTCCCCCCGGATACAATAAGATTAATTTTCAGAGGTACAGCAGGCCAGAGCTTCGGTGCATTCAATCACAAAGGATTGTCCCTCACATTAATAGGCGATGCAAATGATTATGTAGGAAAAGGTATGTTTGGTGGGAGAATTATTATAAGACCTTCAGATATCAAGGAAACCCACAAACATGTGATCGTGGGAAACACAGTTTTTTATGGTGCAACAGGTGGAGAATTCTATGGTGCAGGAAGGGCTGGAGAGAGATTTGCAGTAAGAAACAGCGGAGCTACGGCAGTGATTGAAGGCACAAGCCGTCATCTATGTGAATATATGACAAGGGGAACTGTA
>VGWZ01000226.1 GCA_016873595.1 Nitrospira sp. | reverse complement strand
TATGATGTGACATGGCTTGAACCTCTCTACGAGTCGTAGACCTGTCTTTATTGGTTTTGCAGGTGATATTGTATCACCATTGACGGAGGTTTCAAGCCTTATGATAAATTTTTAGCGGACATCAGTGATTTAGGTTTATTAATGGAAACAAGGGTAAGGATATTCGTCAAAGGTATTGTCCAGGGAGTTGGCTTCAGGCCATTTGTATATAACCTCGCTCACTCATTGAATCTCCAAGGCTTTGTAATGAACTCATCCAGGGGTGTCACTATAGAGGTAGAAGGTAATAACAGCTCTATTTTTATAGAGAAGCTTACCAAAGAGCCACCGCCTCTTTCACAGATAATGGAAGTTGATATCACGCTTATGCCGTATCATGGGTATCAGGATTTTCAGATAGTTGAAAGCAGTGACGAGGGTAGTTTTACCCATATTTCTGCTGATGTCTCGATATGTGAAGACTGTTTGAGAGAGCTGTTGGATGAGAATGACAGGCGGTATCTCTATCCATTCATTAACTGTACAAATTGTGGTCCCAGATACACAATCACAAAATCTATTCCTTATGACAGACCGAACACCACCATGTCTGTGTTTACAATGTGTGATAAATGCGAGGAAGAGTACCATAATCCAGGAGACAGGAGATTTCATGCACAGCCAAATGCATGTCCATTATGTGGGCCAAACGTAACTTTAGTCATCGGTCATCAGTCATCAGTCATCAGTGATAATCCAATAGAGAAGACAATAGAATTAATGAAAGAAGGGAAAATTGTTGCCATCAAGGGACTTGGAGGGTTTCATATAGCATGCGATGCAACGAATGATGAGGTGGTGAAGAGATTGAGAGAGAGAAAGAGAAAGAGTAATAAGCCTTTTGCCCTGATGGCTCCTGATGTCAAAACAATTAAGAAATTCTGTGAGGTATCTGAGGAAGAAGAAGGGCTTTTGATTTCGAACAGAAGACCGATTGTACTACTCAAAAAACGGCAAAATGTACCCTTACTTTCAGATGAAATTGCACCAAACAATCAGTACCTTGGTTTTATGCTTCCTTATACGCCTCTGCATTATTTGCTTTTTTACTGCCTTATAGCGAAAAAAGTAATGAGTAAAGAGTTACGAGTTAAGAGTAAAACGCAAGGTCAAAATTCCGAACTCCGAACTCCAAACTCCGAACAAAAAATTCCACTTGTTACAAACTTTGATGCCCTTGTGATGACGAGTGGTAACCTTTCTGAAGAACCCATTGTTGTTGATAATGATGAAGCCATGTCGAAACTTTCATATCTTGTAGACGCCTTTTTAATACACAACAGAGAAATTTTTATGCGCGTTGATGATGCAGTGGTAAGGACAACTCAGTACTCGTCACCGTCTTTCATCAGACGTGCAAGGGGGTATGTTCCTGCTGCAATTTCCCTTCATGAGGAAGGCCCTGATGTCCTTGGATGTGGTGCTGATATTAAAAACACGTTTACTCTCACAAAGGGAAGTTTTGCAATACCGGGTCAACATATTGGGGATATGGAAAACTACGAAACATTAATGTTTTTTGAAGAAAGCCTTAGAAATCTTAAAGACGTATATAGAGTGAAGCCTGTTGCACTTGCATATGACCTTCATCCAATGTATCTCTCTACACAATGGGCAGTAAAGCAAGAGGGTATTGAAAAGATTGGCATCCAACACCACTATGCCCATATCGCATCTGTGATGGCTGAAAAAGGTATGAAAGATAAAGTAATAGGTGTCTCTTTTGACGGGACTGGTTATGGTACCAATGGGAACCTCTGGGGTGGAGAATTTTTAATTGCAGATATTAAGGGGTTCAAAAGAGCAGGTCATTTTCGATATATACCACTTCCAGGAGGTGAAATGGCAGTAAAAGAGCCATGGAGAACAGCGATAAGCTATATTTATGATATTGCCGGAGATGAGGTAATGCAGTATCTTGAATCTATTAGCTTTGTAGAGAGATATGGCGATGAAAGGATTAACGATATCCTGAAGATTATTGATAAAAAACAATTCTCACCACTTTCATCGGGTGCAGGAAGGTTATTCGATGCCGTTTCAGCCATACTTTGTCTATGCGATAAAAATACATTTGAAGGAGAAGCAGCAATTGCACTTGAATCGATTACAATGCCTGATATTATGGATGATTATCCTGTTGATATAAAATTCAGAGAGCCTATAGAAGTTGATTTCTCACATACTGTTTTGAGGATCATTGATGATTTGCTCAATGGAGAGGATAAAGGGATTATTTCATCGAAATTTCATAATACCGTCGCTACTGTTGTTTTTAGAGTGGCGCAAAAGCTTTCTTCTTTGCATAAGATAGATGATGTTGCATTAAGTGGAGGGGTATTCCAGAATATGTATCTCCTCGATACGACCATTACTCAACTTAACTCAATCGGAATGAAGACTTATATAAACGAAAAGGTGCCAAGCAACGATGCGGGTATATCCCTTGGCCAGGCGTATATAATCAGGGAAAGGATAAAGGCAACCAATAAAAAACCCTGACGCCATTAGACCTCCCGTCTCAAAGGCTATCCAGTATAGGTTCATGGAGGGGTGTTTTAAGATTTCTTTTGAAATGTTATTATTTATGAAACTTGCAAATAAGGGGTAAAAAATGAAAGATGAGGAGCTTTTAAAACGTATTACCTTTAATCCTTCAATCTTTGGCGGAAAGCCAATCATTCGTGGAATGCGGATAGCCGTAGAACACATTCTTGGTATGCTCGCTTCTGGCTCAACTGTTGAGGAATTGTTAGAAGGGTATCCTTTTTTAGAAAAAGAAGATATACAGGCGTGTCTGGTTTATGCCCATCGGATAGTTGCACATGAAAGGATTGAACCAGCTATCGTTACTACTTAATGCTAATGAAATTTCTGCTTGACAGTT
>VGWZ01000225.1 GCA_016873595.1 Nitrospira sp. | reverse complement strand
GAAACTCAGGGATGAGCGTGCACTTGAAGAGAAACTGAGAGAGGCCGAACACCTGTCTGCAGTGGGTCAGCTTTCAAGAAGTATTGCTCATGAACTCAGAAATCCACTTAATTTTATAAGCCTGAGTATAGACCATTTAAAGGAAAAATATGCACCATCAGAGAATGCTAAGAAGGAAAAGTTTGAATCACTCATGGCGAGTATAAAACAGGAAATACAGAGGCTTAATAACCTTGTGGGAGATTTTCTCGACTATGGAAAACCTTTAAAGTTCAATCTTCAGGAGGTGGATGTTGGGAACATTATCGAGGAGGTTATGTCGCTGGTATGGGCAAAGGCAGAAAAAGACAATATTGAGATATTTAAACAATATGGAGTGCTTCCCAGGCTTTATTTAGACCCTGAACTCGTGAAGACCTGTATTTTTAATGTTGTCCTCAATGCGTTTCAGGCGATGCCCGAAGGGGGGAAACTTACATTGCGTACGCAGACTTCTGATAACAGGGTTTCAATTATTTTTGAGGATACAGGTATTGGCATCTCTAAGGAAACCCTGTCAAAGGTATTTAATCCATTTTTCTCGACTAAAATTTCAGGTCTTGGCCTGGGACTTGCTTTGACAAAAAGGGTTATTGAGGAACATAAGGGCAAGGTTGATTTTCAGAGTAGAGAAGGTAAGGGGAGCACGGTAACCATATCTTTTCCTATACAGTAAGCATGGGAGTGTGAAAATGGCTGTTGTACTTGTCGTTGACGACGAACCTCTTCAGAGGGATATAGTGAAAACAATACTTGATGATGAAGGATACGAGACCTATACTGCTGCGTCAGGTGAAGAAGGACTGAAGATTGTGAAGAAATTTAATCCTGATGTCGTTCTCACTGACCTCAAGATGGAAGGCATAGACGGTATAGAATTTATTGAATCGATCTCTAAAGAACCTTTTGAGCCAACAATGGTCATTATGACTGCGCACGGGACAATATCATCTGCGGTGGAAGCAATAAAGAAAGGCGCATTTGATTACCTCACTAAGCCTCTTGATAAAGATACATTGCTCTTGACGGTCAAAAGGGCTGTTGAGCGGACGTCCCTCCTTAAAGAAAACCTTCAACTTCAGAGAGCACTCTACGATAAATTCAGGATAGAAGGTATTGTCGGAAGTTCAAAGAAGATGCAGGAAGCAATCGAGATAATGAAGAAGGTCTATTCGAGTCCTGCAACTGTCCTTATACTTGGTGAAAGCGGTACAGGCAAGGAGCTTATTGCAAGGGCAATGCATTATAACAATCCAAGGCGGGTAAAACCATTTACCGCAGTAAACTGTGCTGCAATCCCGGAAAACTTGATAGAAAGTGAACTTTTCGGGCATGAGCCGGGTGCTTTCACCGGTGCAACATCAAGGAATATAGGGCTTTTTGAATCAACAAATGGTGGGACAATATTCCTTGATGAGATTGGAGACCTCCCACTCTTGACACAGTCGAAAATCCTCAGAGTGCTTCAAGATAAAGAAATAAGAAGGATTGGGGGGAGAGAGAATATAAAAATTGATGTTCGAATAATCTCAGCAACAAACAAAGACCTCGAAAAAGAACTCGTAAAGAAGAACTTCAGGGAGGACCTGTATTACAGGCTCAAGGTTATCACCATAAAGCTTCCACCATTACGCGAGAGAAAAGAAGACATCCCTGAACTTGTAACCTTTTTCATTAACAAATATAACCACGAGTTTGGAAAGAGAATAAAGGGAATTGAAGAAAATGCAATGAAGGCGCTCATCGAGTATCACTGGCCGGGAAACATAAGACAACTTGAATCTGTCATAGAGCGTGCTGTACTTGTATGTGAATCTTTTCGTATACGCCTCAAGGATATCAGCAGCGAATTAGGATTTTCTCAAAGGGGGAGTGTTCTTGATTTTGATTTGCCAGATGAGGGAATGAATTTTGAAGAGATGGAGAAAGAACTCTTAAAAAAGGCAATGACGAAGGCAAATCATGTTGCAGCAAAAGCGGCCAAACTTCTTGGCATGAGTTATAAAACCTTTTGGTATAGATGGGAAAAATTCGGACTTGAGAGTTCTTCCTCAAAAGAGGAAAATACTCCTTAAAAAAGAAAAACGTACCGTATTTCAGTTTTTTATCATTTACTGAAATGGCTTGCAGGCTTAATTTTTTATATATGTTTTCACTTGATTTTAGTGGCATGAATTTTGTAAAGTGAATTCTGTTTGATACACTTTAATACTCTATGGGAAAGGAGGTGATTTGAGTGAAGAAAGCCGTAGCAATTATCGTGGCATTGCTCTTTGTATTCGCTGTTGCCTCGTTCGCACTCGCAGCTGAGGAGAAAAAGGCAGCGCCTGCGCCAGTGGAGAAGAAAGCCGAAGAGAAGAAAGTAGAAAAGAAGGCAGTTCCAAAACAGGTTACCGGCGAAATCAAGGCGATCGACAAGGAAAAGAAAACCGTGACCGTTACCAAAAAGGTAAAGGATAAAGTCACAGAGACCGTCGTTGCAGCTGATGACAAGACCAAGATTATGGAAGGCAAGGATAAAAAGAGCTTCGCAGATCTGAAGGTTGGCGATAAGGTGAAAGTGGTTTATGAAGAGAAAGATGGCAAGAATATCGCAAATAGTATTACGATTTTGAAAGTAGAGAAGAAGGTTGAGAAGAAAGCTGAACCTGCGAAGCCAGCAGAGAAGAAAGCCGAACCTGCAAAACCAGCAGAGAAGAAGTAACTTCAGTTTGTTTATGATATAAGGGCGCTGAATTTTCAGTGCCCTTATTTTTTAATATAACCTAAATTGAGCGATTTATTTATTTAAAACCATATTAATCAAGGTATTCTAAAGAAAATGCAATCACCCAATAAGTGTCATTCTCTGGCTTGACCAGAGAATCCAGGGTTTCCCGTGAAAACGGG
>VGWZ01000224.1 GCA_016873595.1 Nitrospira sp. | reverse complement strand
AGTATCTTCTGCATTTTTCCCGATTTTCTGGGAACATCGTATTGGTAATAGAATGAGTGTAGGCATTTCCGGAACAGGATTTTTTATTTCTTCGACTGGTTATTTCATTACTGCAGAACATGTAATTAATGGAATACCTAAAGGCGCACAGATCATATATGGAGGTAATATTCCAGATAGTGTGCTTCCCCAACCTCTAACTATGCAGGAAATATTTCGAGATGCTGAGAGTGATATTTTTATTGGTCAAATCAATATTCAGAATCAGCCTTATTTCACTATTTCAGAACAATGTCCTCGTATTGGGACATCTATTTGCCTTTGTGGATACCCTTTAGCTCAAATGAGCGGTCATCAAGATGGCATAATTGATGTCAATGCTGTAAGAAAATATTATCAGCCCACTTTTGTAATTGACTATATTACATCTGTAAATGAAGGCAGAACCCATGATGGATTCATGACTCAACATACTTCGCTGAATGGAATGAGTGGTGGACCTGTTTTTGGTATTGATGGCCAAGCACTTGGAATGGATGTAGCGACATTCGGACGCCGAATCCTGATTCCTGATAGCCCTCAAATTATAGTTAATAACGGAATCGTTCAAGGAGTGGGTAGATTAAGGCAGGCTATTAAAAGATCGGGCGTAAGAATCTAAGACTGATTAAAAGGGGCGCAATTTTTACCTGTCCATTTATGAGATTATATAAATTGTAATAATTTCTCTTGACTTTCTTAAAAACATTATGCTAACTTTCCCATCGGTGGTGTCATGATAGCATTTATAACCAAGAAACAGAAAGTTTTTTCCATTAGGACTACCTCACTGAATCCAGAAAACAGAAGTTCCTCTCAGTCAGCACCAAAACATATCAATTTTATAAATTATAAAAACTATGGAAGTAGTGGTAAGAGGACGATTCATGAGTGATTTAGCAAAGTGGGATTGGGATACGAAAGAAAAATTAGTCGCAGACATAAATGAATTGAAAGAAAAATTTGTTGATATCCGTGAATTAACTCCCAGTGACGACGGTGAAAAAATAGCCTCTGTGGTTCTAACAGAAGATAAAAAGTTTACCACATGCGTAAATGGACAAGCCTGGGAAGAGACCTTCGACAGGGTCTGGTCACTTAAATTCAATCCTGATAATCAATTGCTCTGTTTTGTGTATAGAAACTATGAGTGGAATTTTGTTGTTGAACACGAAATCTCGGAGGAAGCGTTTGATTATCTATGGAATCTGACTTTGACACCTAATGGAAAAGGAATTGCCTTTAATATAAAAGTTGGAGAAGAATACGGAGCTTATATTAATGGGAAAAGGTGGGAAAAGTTGTTTGTGGACGCAAGAGACCTTGCTGTGAGCCCTGATGGGAAAAAGACAGCATCTCGTGTCCAGACAAAACGTAAAGGTGCGGTAGATATTTTTGCTTTCTGGGAAAAAATCTGGACTATTGCAGTGGATGGAAATCCGTGGGATAACACCTTTCTGGCAGTCTGGGGAGTTGTATTCAGCCCTGATAGTGCACATGTGGCGACAGCAGTAAGAACAGATCAAGCCCAGTATACTATTGCTCTGGATGGAAAGGCCTGGGAAGGAAAATTTGGTTTAGTCTGGGACCCAATCTTTAAACCCGGAAGCAATGATGTGATTGCACCTGTCAGGACACCCAAAGGCTGGACCCTGGCAATGAATGGAAAGCCGATTTGGGGCAATTTTTATCAGGTCTTGCACCAAAAATATAGCCCGGATGGTCAAAAAATAGCTGCAGTTGTTGCTCCTAAATTTACTAAATGGACTGTAGCGGTTGATGGTACCCCCTGGAACATTATTTTTAATGAGGCGGTTCTCGCACCGGTTTTCAGTCCGGATAGTAAAAAAGTCGCAGCAGTAGTTAAAGATAATAAAAGATGGACAATTGCTGTAGATGGCACTCCTTGGGGAGAGAAATTCGATAATATATGGGATCCGATCTTTACCCCTGATAGTGATAAAGTGATAGCCAAGGCTGAAAGAAACGGTAAATATTATATTGTTGTCAACGGAAAGATTGGCAAACAAGGATATGAACACCTCTGGAATCCTGTCTTCAGTCCGGATGGGAGTAAACTCTTAATTCGGTGCATAGACAAGGGGAAATATTATCGTCGAGTGGTCCCGATAAGTGAACTGTAATGCAGGGAGCAAGAAATGTATGATTTTATAAAAGATCCAACAATATACAATCTCGTTAGAGGCCCATTAGTCTGGGTTGCTTTTCTCATATTTTTTGGAGGAAGTCTTTATAAGATAAGAACTTTAATCTTACTGGCAAAGAATGAGAAAGTAGTATTCCCCTATATGAGTCTAAAATACAGCCTGCGTTCTATTCTTCACTGGCTTATCCCTTTTGCCAGCAGGAATTGGAGAAGACGTCCTATGATGACCATCGTGACCTTCTCTTTCCATATATGTCTTGTCTTTACCCCCATATTCCTCCTTTCACATAATACCCTCTGGTATGAATCCTGGGGGATAAGCTGGTGGACCCTCTCTGAAGGAGCTGCTGACGTAATGGCCTTGGTAGTTATCTCTGGTTGCCTCTTCTTTTTAATCAGAAGGTTTGTTGCTCCTGAGGTGAAATTCGTTACCTTTGCCTCTGATTACATTTTACTTGCGATTACATTTTTACCTTTTATTACTGGATTTCTGGCATATCATCAGTTACTCCTTCCATATAAAACTATGATTGTCATACATATGCTTTTTGGAGAAGTTATGTTAATAGCCATTCCTTTTACACGATTAGGCCATATGCTTTATTTCTGGTTAACAAGGTCATTTATGGGTTCTCAATTTGGGTGGTTTCAATCAAGGGACTGGTAAATAAAATATTAATATTATGTTATGGAGGTTAGCCCATGGCTGAGGTTAAAGCGGTTGA
>VGWZ01000223.1 GCA_016873595.1 Nitrospira sp. | reverse complement strand
ATTCGCCCGATAGTTCTCAACATCGTGTATCATGCATCGTGTATCATGCATCGTGGTTTGTGTTAATGAATCTTCCTTATCAGATATTTGTTGCTCTCAGATACCTCAAATCCCCGAAAAAACATAAAGGTATTTCAGTCAATACAGTAATATCTATAGGAGGTGTTGCAGTTGGCGTGATGGCACTCCTTGTTGTTTTGTCTGTAATGAGCGGGTTTCATGAAGACCTTCAGAAGAAGATACTCGGAGTGAATGCCCATGTGGTTGTCCTTGATTATAAAGGAACAATGCCCGAGTATAAAGAGGTGATCAAAAAGTTTGAGACAGAAGAAGATGTCGTATCATCTTCTCCATTTATTCTGGGCCAAGTGATGGTATCGTTCGGCAAAAAGACGCACGGTGTGTTCATGAGAGGAATACTGCCTGAAACGGAGAAGAAGACAACAGAGATAATAAAATACATAAAAGAAGGAAATCTTGAAGACCTTGTATCAAAAGACAAAATCCCTCATATTATCCTCGGAAGAGAGCTTGCGTATAGTCTCGGAGTATTTAAAGGCGATATTGTCACTATTATTTCTCCAATTGGAGAGATAGGCCCCCTGGGCATGCTCCCAAAAGTGAAACAGTTCAAAGTCATTGCAACATTTGAAGTCGGAATGTTCGAATATGATTCAAACCTTGTATTTACAGATCTCAGGTCAGCACAGGAATTTTTCGGGATGAAAGAAGATATAACCGGCATAGAACTCAGACTGAACGATATTTATAAGGCACCTAATGTCAGAGAAAGAATACAAGAAAAATTAGGGTTTCCTTTCTATGTGAGAGATTGGATGCAGATGAACAGAACCCTCTTTTCAGCCCTGAAATTAGAGAAGTTCGCTATGTTTGTCATTCTTGTCCTCATCATCCTTGTTGCTTCTTTTAATATTGTAAGCACACTCATCATGAACGTCATAGAAAAAAGCAGGGAGATCGCAATATTAAAGGCGATGGGTGCAACGAACAAAGACATCATGAAGATATTTATGTTCCAGGGATTATTCATAGGGCTTTTTGGTACCATTATCGGAATTGCCGGTGGTTATCTGTTAGGCTATATCTTAAATACATATCAGATTATCAAGCTTCCTTCAGATGTGTACTATTTAAGCCATCTTCCTGTGAAGATGAAACTTTTTGATTTCATTACTGTGTCAGTGTCTGCAATTCTCATCAGTTTTATTGCAACTATCTATCCTGCATGGCAGGCAGCAAAGCTTAACCCTGTAGAACCGCTGAGGTATGAGTGAATTAATAAATTCATTAAGTAAACCTGTCATTCCGCACTTGATGCGGAATCCAGAGTATTCTGTACAATCAGGAACCTATTTCTTTTTCTGGATTCCTGCTTTCGCAGGAATGACAATGGACAATCGTGAGTATATTTAGCAATAAAGTATCAATAATTTTTTAAACAGAAATGAAAATTCTTATCGAAACAAAGGATTTAAAAAAGTCCTTTACAACCAAGGCAGGCGAGCTTCAGGTTCTGAAGGGTGTTAATCTTTCGATTAAGGAAAGGGAGATGGTCGGGATAGTTGGTGCCTCAGGCGTAGGGAAAAGCACGCTCCTGCATATCCTCGGTGCACTTGATAAGCCGACTTCCGGGAATGTCTTCTACAATGGCAATGATATATTCTCGCTCGATGAAAATTCACTTGCTTCCTTCAGAAACAAATCAGTAGGTTTTGTGTTTCAGTTCCATCACCTCCTTCCTGAATTTACTGCCCTTGAAAATGTAATGATGCCAGGACTGATAAGCATGGGGTTAGGAGTTCAAGGATTCAGGGATTTAAGTTATAAGGACGTTACAGAAAGGGCTGAAAGACTTTTAAATGAGATGGGTTTATCAGAAAGAAAGAGTCACAGGCCCGGGGAACTTTCCGGTGGGGAGCAGCAACGTGTTGCTGTTGCGCGGTCACTCATACTCGAACCAAAGATAGTTCTTGCAGATGAACCTACAGGCAACCTTGATACCACTACAGGTGAAGAACTTTTTAATCTTCTCGTTCATCTTAATAAAGAGAAAGGAATCACATTTGTTATTGTCACACATAATGAATCACTGTCGAAACGCTGTCATAGAGTTCTCAAGATGGTGAACGGGAGAGTAGCCGATTGACATTTTAGGATTAAGGATTTTAAAAAGGTGGTGTGGGTATAAAGGATAGATTTGTCAAAGGTTCGAGACTTAACGGTTTGCGAACAAACGAGTTTGTAAGCAATTTGAGATTACATTCATTCCGTTTGTTCGCTGTGAGCGGAAGTACCCTTTTCACTTTTTGAATTATACAGTTTCGTACTGAAGAACTTTAAGTTGATCCGGGTTCATCCGGGTGCTGAGGTTGAGTATTTCAATACCTACAACCTTACCATCTGCATTAAAGTCTAAAATCACACCAGGTTGCACTTCCTCGGATTCTACAATAGAAGTTTCATCCAATCGGAAATAGAGTGCATCATTTTCTTTATCTACCTTTAACCTCATCTTTGCCTCCCTGCCTTACGGTCAAAGAATACTGTAACTACTTTCTTTGGTGAAACATGCGGATTTACAACTATATGAAGAATACGTCCACCATTTTCAGGAATGCTCTTGAAATAGTGGATATTATTGTCATCACCTTTATTTTCCAAATCAGGATTATTAATAGTACGCCAGACCCATTCTTCAGGGATCTCCCTCTCTTTCAACATATCTTGAACGTGAACTGATAATATAAAATCCATCTTTTAAGAATATTGCTCCCTTCCTCATACTAATTATACATTGAGGCTCTTGCAAAAGTCTCTATAAACTCGAGATAACCATCCCTTAGAACCGTTCCTACAGTCTTTTTATCCATTACAAACGATGAATTGGGCTAACTTATTCTGATAAAACCTGCTTCTGCC
>VGWZ01000222.1 GCA_016873595.1 Nitrospira sp. | reverse complement strand
CATTTGAGAGTTTATCACAACTTGGGGCTGCTGTAATGGAAGTTGATGAAGAAAGATATACATATATCAGTGAGCCTTCAAGGAGAGATAGAATAATTTTTAATGCCCTTGGTCTTAAATTTCCCAAACGATGTGTGATTGAAAAGGCAAAAAGAGGCATGTAGTGCAAATACAAAAAGACAAATGTTTTAATATCAAGGCCTTTCGTTTAGAGGTTGTTGAACTTAAGTTGTTACTAATATACCAGCGAGCATGGAGAGAAAAATAATTATTGCCTGCGATGCCTTAAAACTCCAGAAAAGAAAAGATACTGTAATTGGTGCTGCATTCTGAATTGAAAAGATTGTCACTACTGCAATAATAATTAAAACAAGAACTATTGTTATCATTATTCCTCCTTTCACAAATGACTTTACTTTGACAAAAGAATACTATCTTCTTATAAAATTGTACCATATTAGAGTAATTGCTATCTTTAGCGTGTATTAATTTTTTATTCAAATTTGGGCAGTTTCTCTAACAATTTTAGTTTATGGAAATGATCAATTTTTGTCATTCTGAAGGAGTCCCGACAAGAGTCGGGACGACTGAAGAATCTTGCTCAGGGCAGGCTCCGTGAAGGGTCTCAATTGCCCGAAACTACGAGATTCTTCGCGGAGTTTATCCTGAGCCATCCTCTGAGATTCTTCGCTACGCTCAGAATGACAGGGAGTGACGGACTCAGACTTGTCCTGAGCGAGATTCTTCGGCTTCGCCTCAGAATGACAGGAAAGAAAAGCGAAGGGATGACGGAGCGCCTGTTTCATGCCTTTTTCATAGGTGACACCAAATCCAAAATTAATTGCAAGGATATGGATGAATTAGTTAATATAGACATAAGAGAAGATATAAGATATAAAGAATGGTAATCTTTGGAGGTATTTAAAAATGGATACTACATTAAAGATTGATGCCACGTATAAAGGTGGGGTATTGATACCTTTTGAAAAGGTAAATCTAAATGAAGGTGAAAGAGTCGAGATAGAAATTAGAAAAAAACAGGGCAAAATTATTACCCTTCGTGGTTTATGGAAGGGGACTGAAATTAGCGAAGATGATATTGAAGAAGCAAAACAACTTTGGGAGGCGGGCATAAGAAAGCAAACAAAAACTTTAACAGAAGATGATGCAAAATAATGAGATACCTCTTTATATAGCAGATACTCATAGTCTAATATGGTATCTTCTTAACTCCTCAAAACTTAGCCCTAATGCCAATCAGGTTTTCAGAGAAATAGAGAATGGGAGAGCAAAGCTTATTATCCCAGCTATTGTGCTTGCAGAGATCATTTTTCTTGTTCAAAAGGGTAAAATTCAAGCTGATTTGGATGCTTTGCTTCTGAAAGTTCAGGAATCAGAAAATTTTCAAGTTTCTACCCTTGGACTAAATGAACTTCTTTGCTTAAAGGAACAAACCGAGATACCGGAAATACATGATCGTTTTATTGTCTGTGAAGCTATTCTTAAAAAAGCAAAAATTATCACTAAAGACAAGAAGATAAAAGATTCCAGAATTGTTGAAATTGTATGGTAGGCGTTTAAACAACAGGTTTGAAAGAAAATCAATGAAAGGGAGAATGTGATATTGCAAGCCCCGACCTAAAATTGACCTCAGCAAGAGTTGCAGTAGCAAGGCAGATGTTGGAGGTCATATATTATATGCTCAGGGATAGAGGGCTCCCGGATATTCTATCCTCTCTACGAGTCATCGACAATGGTCTTCCCGTGTGAAAAAGGTTAGCAGATATGAGCAAATATTTATGAGTTTGTCAATTGTCAAGACACTAAATCCCCAAAACTTTTTTCAGTCTTTTATGGCTTCTTTACTTCTAATCCCTCTATTTTCTTAAAATCCTTCTCATCATAAGTATAAATAATAGATAACCCCTTGCCTAATCCCCAATATCCCATAACTGCATCTGCAAATTTAATGTTCTTTTCATCATAGGCCTTTAAAGCCATTCTAAATATATCTTTTATTTCACATCTAAATTCTGGAGTATTTAAAATCGCCCCTACGAGATCCCTGATAGTTTCTCTATCAAGCTTATAATATTTTTCAAGAACCCAGACTATTTCTAAAATAGCAATAGGCAGTACATATAGAACAACTTCATTTTTTTTGGCCTTTTCGAGTAAGTTCTCGCAAGCTTTTCTTTTGATATCATCGTCTTTAACTAAAAGCCTAATCAATACATTTGTATCAACAAATGCTCTATACACGCTCTTTCACCGCCTCTTCAATAGCCTTTTCTATCATTTCCTCTACAGGAATATGTGGCTTTGGAAGTATTCCGATATAATCATAAATGGTTTTTCCTTTTTTCAAAATTATCTCTTCATCGGTCTTTTCAATAATAAGGGTATCACCTTCCTTAATGTTCATTTGCCTTCTAATCTCCTTAGGTAAGGTTATCTGCCCTTTGGGTAAAACCTTAACAGCCTGCATAAACACCCCCTTATCGTTAAGCATTACTACTATTTATAAAAGTAGCACAAATTTAATTATATGTCAAATTTTAATTATCCTACATTTTTATAATATCCGCACTACCTTGCTAGTGTGGTGTCTCATAAATAACTTTACTACTTTGTCATTCCGAACTTGTTTCGGAATCTTGGAGCAAGAGACTCTGAGACGAGTTCAGGGTAACAAAAAAATGTAAAGAAGCTTTACAAATTTGAGATTCTTCGGCTGACGCCTCAGAATGACATTCTGGGACAGCCTGACGTCCCCCTTTTTTTTCCATGTGAAAAAGGTTAGCAGATATGAGCAGATATTTATGAGTTTGTCAATTGTCAAGACACCTAATCACCTTGCCATCCCCCAGTTTTATGTGGTCAAAATAGAACTCGGATAAATTTATAGTCATTATTAAGAAATAAGACAAATAAATGTATATAGAGATCACTCAAGAGATACTATCTTTTCTGCAAGTTCTT
>VGWZ01000221.1 GCA_016873595.1 Nitrospira sp. | reverse complement strand
ATTAAGATACCAGGATATTATTATTTGTCAAGATATTTTTTGCGTTTCGCTTAGAAATAATTTGATGAAACGTCTTGGGTTATCTCTACATTCCTGTTAGCTTGTTGTAAAACTGGGGGATGGCAAGCACCCGCCCGGGTATTCATAAACTATAGCTAATGTGTGAATTAAATGGACTAAGCTTGCTAAAGTCTCCTTCTGAAAAATGAAAAGAAATGTTCTTTTAGTTTTTTAGAAAGTGGTCGTTTACTCCAGTTCTCTTTATCTATTTTTAACGAGTGTGTGAGATCCTCTTCAAATATCCCGGTCATTCTCTGTGCGAATTCCGCATTAAGAATCCCCACATTCCCTTCATCGTTATATCTCAGGGATTGAAAATCAAGGTTGGTAGAACCTATTATACTCCAGCATTCATCAAATATATAACTCTTTGCATGGAGTATTTCTCCCATATAGGTAAATATTTCAACGCCGGCTTTTAAGAGTCTTGAAAAGAAAGCCCTCCCTGCATATGATGCAGCAGGAACATCACTTTTGCCGGGGACGAGCAGTTTTACCCTCACTCCACGCCTTACTGCATTCTCCAAAGTTTCCAACATCCTCCTGCTTGGAGTAAAATAAGCAGTTGTCAACATAATGTTTTTTTGTGAATGATTTATGCTGTAATAGAGAAGTCTTCTCATGCTTCTTCTTCCTCTTGAAGAGTTCACAAAAATTGGAATTGCAGGGATTTTTTCCGGGGTATCAAAAGAATCATTATAGAGTAAGGCGGGATATTCTTTGTTAGCCTCATTAAATATAATTTCTTCTCCACCCCATATATACCAGCTTTTTCTGAAGGTCTTGAACAGTATATTTGCGATCAGGCCTTCAAGCATCACCCCTGTATCACGCCATCCTGTCCCTTTCATTCTTATATGAAAACCGCTGTATTCATTTGCAATATTTAATCCGCCGATAAATGCCTTTTGCGTATCTATCACTATCAACTTTCTATGATCTCTATGAACATAATGACAGGGTGCGGTCCACTTAAATGGGCGGGATGCCCTGACTTTTATGCCTGACATTTTCATCTCTTTCCAGAAACTCCTGGGAGTCCCAAACGAGCCAAAATGGTCAAATAAAATATATACATTTATCCCTTCTCGACTCTTTTGTTTTAAGATCTCTGATAATTCTCTGCCTGTTTCATCGTTTCTGAATATGTAAAATTCAATACAGACAAGTTTTTTTGCATTCTTGATTGCATCAAAGATAATCCTGAAAGACTCGCTTCCTTTCCAGAGAAGTTGAATATTACTGGCAGTCGAAAATTTATTTTTGAATATTTTCTCAATAAAATGTGTTGTAAAAGTTTCTCCCATAATAAAACTTATCCCCAAATAACCTCTAAAGAACTTTTCACAGGAAAAGTCAAAAGTATCTTTCTATAGCTCTTAAATGTATAAGCGAAAATACCACTGCCACAGATGATCAGGTGTGGCTTGCCTAGATTTGCCATAAGAAGGGCAGCATCCTTCAAAGAAGGGGAACGGCGATAAGGAATAAGATGGGTATGATAGGTACCTATTACCTCTGGTTTACTAAGGCTCAAATGCGTATCCAGATTCCTCACAATTATCTGGCAAGGCTTTACGGCAAAGCTCATGCCTGTAAAATTACGGGTTTTGAAGAATTTTGTCTCCTCTAAGTTTGTATTATCGGTCAGGTCTTCCACATGTGCAATCTCATCATTAATATGTCCATGGAGCAGTCCGAAGCGCTCCTTTCCCTCTTTCACTGAAAGAGTGAGTTCTTGTTCAAGTGATTGGTAAATCTGACGTAGGATCATCACCTTTCTCAATGACCATGATTTCTTAGAAACTTTCAGACAGCCGATACAAAAAAGCTTTTCTAATTCAGATAACGTTTCCTTCATAGCCTTCCTCGGTTTATCATTTGCTAAGGGATGATAAAGTGATACCTGATAAGGCGTCATGTATCCAATAGGGTAATCTGAAAAGGCTTTGATGACGTAGTCAGAAACTTTCTCTACCTGTGGGTTACCAGTCTTTATAAGAATTTTTACAGGTTCCTCAGGGAAGTACCTCTGTAACCGATTCAGGAGTCTTCTGAATAACCCGTAAAAGAAACTTAAAACTTTCCAGTCATACATAGAGGTTGCTCATCAATATAAACCAAGGCGATGAAGTATATCTCAAAAACCTCATTAAATTTATAATTCCATGCAGATTGCTACATGGTATTGCAATGATCCCGTAGAACTACCCTAATTATGATACCTGATTTGGACAAAGCAAGATTTTATTCCTGGTGCGAGAGGGGGGAGTTGAACCCCCACGGAGTTACCCACTGGATCCTAAGTCCAGCGCGTCTGCCAGGTTCCGCCACTCTCGCATAGTTGATTGTAAAGGATTGTCCTGCATGCGGTCAAATCATACTTTCCTTTACGGAAATGCGAGAAGGGCAGGGTATTAATTACTTGCTTTGATGAGAAGCTGGGGAAATGTGTGAAATGAAGCAAGGAATGAAGTCAAATTCAAAGGGTATCCTAATACTTTAAAATAGAAACATCTTTTGTTTTATATTTATTTTCGAAGCATTAATAAATCGGGGATGTGGAGCCTGTCCAAAAACTAGCAAAATAGCATAAATTGTCATGCTGCCCTGAATCAAGTTCAGGGTATTTCAGCATCTAAAAAAATCAAAGCGTTATGAGACCCTGAAACGAGTTCAGGGAGACAAAAAGTAAGTTTTTAGACAGGCTCTGTGTCCCTGATTTCCTATTAATTTCCTATTTTATCGGCTTTGAGATTTCTGGTAAAGGAAATTCCTCCAGGAGCTCATTCTTCCTCTTCTTCTTTTAGACCTAAATTGAGCGATTTATTTATTTAAAACCATATTAATCAAGGTATTCTAAAGAAAATGCAATCACCCAATAAGTGTCATTCTCTGGCTTGACCAGAGAATCCAGGGTTTCCCGTGAAAACGGGAA
>VGWZ01000220.1 GCA_016873595.1 Nitrospira sp. | reverse complement strand
CTGAACACTTCAGGAGTAGTGTATAATTATTGATATGCAGGAATATGCGATCTTAAAAATGCTTGTTTTGATTTTCGGGGTGTCCACTATTGTCATCCTTTTCCTTAATAAACTGAAAATTCCCTCCCTTGTAGGTTTCCTCATTGCGGGCGCTTTACTCGGTCCTCATGGCCTCGGACTCATAAGGGATGTCCATGATGTGGAAGTCCTTGCAGAGATAGGCGTAATACTATTGTTGTTTGTGATAGGCATTGAATTTTCCCTGTCAACCCTTGTAAAGATGAAAAAAGTTGTGCTTATGGGGGGCAGCCTGCAGGTGTTACTGACCATATTCCTGTCAGCAGCAGTAATATATCCTTTATTGGGGGCGGCGAATAAGGCCATATTCTTCGGATTTCTTATAGCCTTAAGCAGTACGGCTATTGTCCTTAAAATGCTGTCTGAAAGAGGAGAGATAGATACGCCGCATGGCAGGACAATGATCGGAATTTTAATATTTCAGGATCTGTGTATCGTGCCTCTGATGCTCATAACTCCGGTAATGGTCGGGAACGGCATAGATTATTTAATGCTGTCTTATAAAATGGCAAAGGCTGCGCTCATTGTAGCAGGTGTCCTTCTTGCTGCAAGATGGGTTGTACCGGGTCTCCTTCACATGATAGTCAGGACCAGGAGCCGGGAACTTTTTATCACAACAATCATACTCACCTGCCTTGGCATAGCGCTTCTTACATCAAGATTCGGCCTTTCCCTTGCCCTCGGTGCTTTTCTGGCGGGACTCGTAATATCCGAATCAGAGTATGCACATCAGGCAACAGCCGAGATACTGCCGTTTAAGGACAGCTTCATAGGGCTTTTTTTCGTTTCCATAGGCATGCTGATGAATATAGACTACATGATTGATAACTGGCTGAAGATAGCGATTGCTATAGGATTAATATTTTTAATTAAGTCAATTACTGCCACAGCATCTGCCATCGTGATAGGCACACCTGTAAGAACTTCCATTCACACAGCTCTCGGCCTCGCACAGGTTGGTGAATTTTCCTTTGTCCTTGCGGTTGCAGGCAGGGCAGCCGGTCTTATAACCGCAGATTTTTATCAGGTATTTCTTTCATCGTCGGTTGTAACAATGATGATGACACCCTTTATATTGAAATCTGCCCCCTCTGTATCGGCATGGATAACGTCAAAAGAACTTATAAAGAGGCTGAGAGGTATGAGAAAAATATCCAGAGATCAGGTCTTTTCTGAAAAGAAAACAGGACATGTAATAATAATAGGTTTTGGCGTGAACGGCAGAAACCTTGCAAGAGTCCTTCGGCAGTCGGGCATATCTTATGTTGTCCTTGATTTTAACAGCGATACGGTCAGGAAGATGCAAAAAAAGGGGGAACCTATTTACTACGGCGACGGCACAAGTGTTGAGATACTGCATAAATTAGGTGTCCACAGAGCAAAAGCCCTTGTTGTGGCAATATCCGATGCAGCTTCTACAAGAAGAATAGTCCAGATTGCCAGGCAGGAAAATCCTGAGCTGCATATTATTGTGAGAACCCGTTATGTGGCAGAGGTGGATGACCTCATAAAGCTCGGGGCTAATGAAGTTATCCCGGAAGAATTTGAGACCTCCGTAGAGATATTCTCACGGGTGCTCCATCATTATCATATTCCTCGAAATGTGATAAATGAATATGTAGAAAATATCAGAAACGATAATTACAGGGTTCTCAGGACTATAGAACTCCCGAGGAAAAGTCTTGCAGAGAGATATAAGTTCCTCAAAGGGATAGAGACGGAGACATATCTGTTGAAAGAAGATTCTCATGTAGATGGACATTCTATCAAGGAACTTCGTCTCAGAACTGTGACAGGGGTAACAATACTTGCTGTTCATCGCGGAGATGAGATTCATCACAATCCGCAACCAGATTTTGTTTTACGAAAAGGTGACATTGTTTTGTTGATAGGGAAAAGGGGAGATATTATTCAGGCTATGGAATACTTTGAATCGGACAGATTTCTGGTTGAAAAGTATCACAGATAATTAGTAACAATTAGGTCATTCTCACGAAAGTGGGAATCCAGATTGGTCATTCACAATATTTTTATAGATTCCTGCTTTCACAGGAATGACAAAAACCGAATAGTTACAGGGGATTCGAAATGCTTCTATGGCTCGGATTCATAGAGTGAGTGAACATGGAAGTTTCTTAAATTTTCTTAAAACTCCTTGTTATTTTACTTTCTGCAAAGCTTTTTGCACAAGTTTTTGCGTATTTGCACATTCCTTCTGTTTTGGGTGAAGTTATTGCAGGCATTATCATCGGTCCGATTGTTTTGGGAATCATTATCCCCGATGCCACTTTTTATTTACTTGCAGAGATTGGTAAAAAGAATGGAATCTTTTATGACGTTATTTATGCAGTTATTGTGTTTGTTGTTGCCCTGACGACACTGTTTGCGACGATTTTATTGAGGTTTGTGATGAGAGGTGAAGAATGAACTGGTATCAGCTTGGTGTAAAGGAAATATTTCATAAGCTCAATACCTCAGACAGCGGGTTGACCGAGGAGGAGGTCAAGCAACGTCTTGCACAGTATGGTTCGAACAAACTCGCTGAAGAAGAGAAGATTAGCAAATTAAAAATACTCTTCCATCAGTTTACAAGCCCGCTTATCTATATTCTGCTTATTGCTGGTGTTGTAACAATCTTTTTAAAGGAGTACATAGACTCAGGTGTTATTTTCGCGGTAGTTATTCTTAACGCCATCATTGGTTATATACAGGAGTACAAGGCGGAAGAGAGCGTCAGGGCACTTAAGAAAATGGTCGTTCCGAGGGCAAGGGTTATAAGAGAAGGAAATAAACAGTGAAGATCTTGTGCCAGGAGATATAGTTCTGCTTGCTTCAGGTATCAGGGTGCCTGCTGACCTGAGATTGTTTAAGACAATCGAAGTCAGAATTGATGAGGCTATGCTTACAGGAGAATCAGGCCCTGTGGAAAAAATTACCTCTCA
>VGWZ01000219.1 GCA_016873595.1 Nitrospira sp. | reverse complement strand
TATCTTTATAAAACGTTACCTGTTTTAACAGATCATGCCCTATCACGACATGCCTCCCGTATCCTTCTATGGTTTGAGGTTCATCGAGTTTGATTTTTAAAAACCCGATATCATGCATCAGACTTGCCCGGTATAACTTGTTTTTCTCCTCATCTGACATATTCATTGCCCTTGCAATCAAAAAACTATATTTGGCAATTCTTCTCGAATGTCCACGTTTTTGAAGAATATAGTTATCTATAGAATCAAGCAGCATGTCCGTTATATGTATCTCGTAATTTTTCTGTCCTTCAAAAAACATGGCTCTGTCTATGGCTATGGCAGCCTGGTCTGCAAAATAAGAGATAATCGTTTCATCTTCTTCGGTAAAATCCCCTTGCCTTTTGTTTATTAGTTCTATCACTCCTACAATTCCGGATCTCAGTCTCATGGGAACACACATAAGAGACCGTGTCTGATAGATCGTAATGGCATCAACCGATGGGTCAAACCTTCTGTCGGCACTGGCATCCTCAATCCGCACAGACTGTCCTGTACTTACCACCCAACCTGTAATTCCTTTATCATTTGGCATAGTAGTGCCAACTACAATTTTTGGGTCTTTCCCTTTTACTATTTTGAACGTAAGGGCCTCATCTTCTATGAGCAGTATAGAACCTGCATCAGCGCCTGTCATTGCAAGAGAACTATCCATTATCTTATCCAGCAAAATATCGCTGTATTTTTCACCCTTTATATCCCTCGTGACAGTTAAGAGGGTATCAAGCTTTGAGCTGTATTCTTCAATTTTCTTGATTGCCCTGTTTGATGCCCTGTTTGATAAATAAATACTCAGTACGATAAAAAATGATGCGATGACAATTATTCCGATTGTTGAAGTAATCGGTATGTATTCCAACACTTCATATAAATACTTCACTATCAGAAACAACATGCAATACACAACAAGTACTAACAATCCATTGAGAATCCTGATATATTTTTTAATTTCTTTTGTAATCTCTATTTGTGTTTTGATTATCTCGCTACTCATCTCATCCCTCCATTCGGCTCATCTATCCAGCTCTTCTCTCATCTTTTCCACTTGGGTAAAAACTATCACACGACACTATCTTTGTCAAGTTTTTTACTCAAAATGTACGCTTGCAAACTTGTAAGTCCGTAAGCTATCATGCTTATTATGAAGAACAGAAAGAAAGTAAGGCCTGACTGGGATGAATATTTTATTGGCATTGCAAAGGCAGTTTCAGCAAGAGCCACCTGTTTGAGAAAAAAGTATGGTACAGTCATTACAAAAGATAACATTATTGTGAGTACAGGTTATAACGGAGCTCCTTCCGGGATGAAAGACTGTCTTGATGTGGGTAAATGCACAAGGAAAGAACTCCAGATTCCTCATGGGGAGAGATATGAACTCTGCCACAGCGTTCATGCTGAGGCAAATGCTATGATTCGTGCGTCAGCCGATGAGCTACGGGGCTCAACAATATATATATCGGGGATAGATGAGGGAATGAGTGAATGTTATTCTGAGCCATGCATGATGTGCAAGAGGATGATACTCAACTCGAAGATAGTGAGAGTCGTGTATTCAGACGGGAATAACGGATTTATCGTTATTGATCCTAAGAAATGGTTGAAAAAAAGAGTGTAGATACCCCATTATGAAGACTGTTCTGGTGACAGGATGTGCTGGATTTATTGGATGGAAGGTCTCTGAGAGACTTCTTGAGGAGAACATTACTGTTATTGGAATTGATAATCTCAACGATTACTACGACCCACGATTGAAAGAATGGAGGCTCACACAATTAAACGCAAAGAGCTCAGAGCATAGAGCACATGGGAAATTCAATTTTTATCACTCTGACATAAGCAGTTTTGATGCAGTAAAAACACTATTCGCCAATCATACATTTGATGCAGTTATCAATCTTGCTGCAAGGGCAGGTGTACGGGCATCTGTACAAGATCCATGGGTGTATCTTGACACTAATGTAAAAGGTACGTTAAATCTGCTCGAGTGTTGCAAAGATTTTGGTGTGAAAAAAATTGTATTAGCATCTACGTCAAGCCTCTATGGCCTTAATGTTATACCTTTCAATGAGATAGACAGGACTGATTCTCCACTGGCACCGTATTCAGCGACAAAGAAAGGGGCTGAAGTGCTCTGTTACAGTTATCACTATCTCTATGGACTTGATGTGAGTATACCAAGATATTTTACTGTCTACGGGCCTGCAGGCAGGCCTGACATGAGCATATTTATATTCATAAAAAATATAGATAACAGTATCCCTATAACTGTATTTGGGGATGGTACACAACAAAGGGACTTTTCTTACATAGATGACATTGTTGATGGGACATTAAAATGCCTCCAACCTTTTGGCTATGAAATATTCAATCTCGGTAGTGATAACCCTGTTGAACTTATGTATGTGATAAACCTCATCGAGGAAGCACTCAACAAAAAAGCATTGATAGAATTTATGCCCCGTCACTTAGCTGATGTCCCTGCAACATGGGCAGATATTGAGAAGTCTAAAAAAAGATTGAACTGGCATCCAAAGACCACCATAGAAGAAGGCATTAAAAAAACTGTCAGATGGTATCTCGAAAACAAGGAGTTTATCAATAGTTTGTACTGAAAGAAATTCTTTTTAACCCGAATTACGAAAGGGTATTCATAAAGACTCACGAGTTGTTACCCTGAACCCTTCGCCATCTGTCACCCTGACCCCGAATTTATTTCGGGGGAAGGGTCCCGTGTATTGCTCAGGATAAACTCCGTGAAGGGTCTCATTTTTAGAGATTCTTCGTCCGCCTTTGGCGGACTCAGAATGACAGTTTATAAGTGTTTTTTGTATAAACCCTTCGTAATTTGGGTTTAAAATTATAGTTTAAACATATGCAACGTGTAGGCTTCATATATGACGACATTTTCTTAAGGCATGAAACCCCACCTGGGCATCCTGAAAGAAAAGAGAGATTGATCTCCATTGTAAGCTCCCTGAAAGACTCA
>VGWZ01000218.1 GCA_016873595.1 Nitrospira sp. | reverse complement strand
TTCTTTGCCTCATGCTCTATCTTCGAAAGGGTCGATGCCCCTATTCCCCTTGGTGGACAATTGATAATCCTCCTGAAGCTTACATTGTCTCCATGATTGAGCGATAACCGCATGTATGCAATTGTGTCTTTTATCTCCTTCCTCTGGTAAAAACTCACATTGCCAAAAACACGGTACGGAAGGCCTTCTTCACGCAATGCATCTTCCATAGCCTTTGACTGGAGGTTTACACGATAGAATATTGCAAAATCCCTGTAATTGAATCTCCCTTTCAGATAGAGTTCCTTTATCACCTTCGCAACAAATTTCGCCTCTTCTTCATAAGTATCAAACCAGCAGTAGTATACCTTTTCACCCCAACCTCTCTCTGTCCAGAGACTTTTATATTTCCTTTCAGAATTCTTTGAAATCACCGCGCCTGAAACAGTAAGTATATTCTGTGTAGAACGATAGTTTTGTTCCAGTCTCACAAGTGTTGCTCCGGGGAAGTCATTCTCGAAATTCAGTATGTTACTGACGTTCGCACCTCTAAATCTATATATGCTCTGATCGTCATCTCCCACAACACATATCTTTCTGTGCGCAAAGGCAAGAAGTTTGAGAAGATAGTACTGGGCATAGTTCGTATCCTGAAACTCATCAACGAGTATGTAGGGATACATATTCTGGTACTTTTCAAGTAACCCGGGGTTATTCTCAAATAGTTTCACTGTGAGCATAATCAGATCATCAAAATCAAGGGCGTTACACCTCTTGAGTTCATCCTGATACCTCACATAAACCTTTGCCAGTTTCTCATCGAAACCAAAACCGTCACCTGAGGAAAGGAACTCTTCAGGTCCTATGAGAGAAGACTTTAAAAAGCTTATCCGTGATGTAATGCCTTTGTAGAGGGCTTCATAAATTTTGAACTCCTTTAGTATATGCCTCACAAGGTTGTACTGATCATCATCATCATAAATGGAAAAATCATAGCCGTAGTCAAGAACTTTTATCTCTTTTCGAAGAATTCTATTACACTGTGAATGAAAAGTGCCTATCAGGCAGGAATTAATATCTTTCTGTAACAGAGCAGATATCCTCCCTTTCATTTCATCAGCTGCCTTATTTGTAAATGTAACGGTAAAGAGCGAATCCGGGTGTAATTTTTTTGTTTTTACAAGATGGGAAAATTTGTGAGCAATAACTCTGGTCTTGCCACTTCCTGCACCAGCTAATACAAGTAACGGTCCTTCAGTATGGTTGAGGGCTTCCTTCTGCCGGGGATTTAAATCTTGCATAGGAATCTCCTTTGACAATTTATCTTAACAGATTTATGTTATTTAAATCTACCACTTTATCCTGTCGCATCACTACTGTTTTTTACGTGTGCATAATTCATGAGTTAAAACCCGGGACATCCAAAAAACAAAAAAAGTTTTTATTCAACAGTAACGCTTTTTGCAAGATTTCTTGGCTGATCAACATCACAACCCCTCAACACTCCAATATGATATGCGAGTAGCTGCATCGGAATAGCCATCACTACAGTGGTAAGATATGGATTTGTGTATGGGACAGAAATACATTTATCCGAAATTCCAAACACTTCACTGTCAGAACCATTTGTAATCGATATGACCTTTCCTCCCCTGCTTTTGACCTCCTGAATATTAGAAATTATCTTTTCACGCAGGTTATCCCGAGGTGTAAGGACAACAACCGGTAACTCTTCATCTATGAGCGCTATGGGACCATGCTTCATCTCACCGGCAGGATATCCCTCTGCATGTATATATGATATCTCTTTTAACTTTAATGCACCTTCAAGTGCAATTGGATAATTGATACCTCTTCCGAGGAAAAGAAACCCTCTTGCCTTAAAATAATCTCTTGCAGTCATACTGATACTCTCATCCATAGCTAACGACTCCTCAACCTTTCCTGGAAGCATAAGAAGCTCTCTTAAAAATTCTTTTGCAAGACTTTCTGAGATCACACCTCTTATCTTCCCCAGACCGACTGCAAAAAGGTAAAGCCCGACAATCTGAGTGGTGAACGCCTTTGTCGAGGCAACTCCAATCTCTGGTCCTGAATGAGTATAAAATACCGCATCGGCTTCCCTTGAAGATGTACTCCCGACAACATTACATATACTGAGTACTTTTGCACCAAGCCTTTTCGCTTCTCTCTGTGTCGCAAGTGTATCAGCAGTCTCCCCGGACTGGGTTATCACAATCATAAGATCTCCAGGTTTCACAATGGGACTTCTATAGCGAAACTCTGATGCAATATCAACTTCAACGGGAATCTTCGCAAGTTGCTCAATCATGTACTTGCCTATAAGAGCAGCGTGATAAGAAGTACCGCAGGCAACAATAAAAATCTTTTCAGTCTTCTTCAATTCATCAATGCTCAGGCCAAACTCTTCGAAATTCACTTCTCCGCTTTCTGGTGAAAATCTCCCTCTCAGTGTATCTCCTATCGCCCTTGGCTGTTCGTATATCTCTTTAAGCATAAAATGTTTGTACCCACCCTTCTCTGCCATTGAAAGGCTCCATGGCACAGATTTCACATCTTTCCTCATATTGTTCCCATCAGGTCCTGTTATCTTGATTCCATCATCTGTCATAACAACCATCTCACCATCATCAATATAAATCACGTTTCTCGAATAATTCAGAAATGCGGGAACGTCAGATGCAATAAAAGACTCACCCTCACCTAAACCGATAACAAGTGGACTATCCTTTCTCGCACCCACAATCTTACCTGGCTCGTCCTCTTTAAGCACAATAAAGGCATATGTCCCTTTCACTTCTTTCAGGGCCTTTCTCACCGATTCTTCAAATGGATATGTCTTCGCATAATCTTCTATAAGATGGCAGAGAACTTCTGTGTCAGTCTCTGACCTGAACTGATATCCCTTTTTTATCAACTTCTCTTTGAGTGAAAAATAATTCTCAATGATTCCATTATGTGCAAGAACGATTGTGTCAGACTTGTGTGGGTGGGCATTTTCCTCTGTGGGCCTCCCATGAGTAGCCCATCTCGT
>VGWZ01000217.1 GCA_016873595.1 Nitrospira sp. | reverse complement strand
GTTGGAGTAGGACTTGCAGTAAATGCTCCTATTGCATGGGGAAAAACTATGTTGCCACTGGGTATCACATGGGTAGCAACACCAATATCCGGACTGATCTTAGGTTTTATTTTTACGAAAATCGTGGGAACGTCAACCGCGAAAACTTTAGAAAAGTTTAAAAAATATATTCTGCTCGTGGGATGCTGCTATGCTGCTTTTACACTGGGCGCAAACAACAGCGGGCTTGCTGTAAGTGTTCTGTATGGAAGCGGAACAATTAACTCTCTGATGTTAACAGGTTTTATAGGAGGCATAGTAGTAGGAATAGGCGCACTTACATGGGGACGTCCATTGCTGGAAAAAGTAGGACTTCATATTGTCCAGCTGGAGATAAATAGTGCTATAGGAGCCCAGTTTGGTCAGGCTACAACAGCCTACATAGCGGCGCTTTTAGGATATCCTACCTCTATGAATCAGGCAATAGTTGGAGGTATTGCAGGTGCAGGACTTGCCCGTGGTGTTGAATACATAAAAGTAAAAGTCATAAAGGAAATTGTGATTAACTGGGGTATCTCATTAATTGTGTCTGGAAGTGTTTCATTTGTTTTATATAAGGTATTGTCCTGGATTTTAGGTGCAAAGTAAGTTTATTAAAAGGAGGATGAAAAATGTTTGAGAAGATTATATATCCAACAAAACTTGAAGAGTTTTCTTTACCAATTCTTAAAAGTTTAACCTGTCTGAAGGCTGGCGGACTAAGAGAAGTGGTTTTGCTCCATGTCATCGACACAGATGTCTTATATGCCATGAGGCGTTCTGGTTTTTCAGTGGATGAAGGACAGATTAAGAACTCTGTACTAGAGGAATTGAATTCCTATTCAGAATATCTTGAAGCTGAGAATATCAAATCAAAAGTAAGGATTACTGTAGGGCCAGTTGTTTCAGAGATCATTAAGGCATCAATAGAGGAAGATGTTTCTCTTATCGTTGCAGGGAGACAGAAACGAGATGTCCTCGGAGAACTCTTTGTCGGCTCAACCACTGACCGTGTAATAAGAAAATCAAAATTCCCTGTTCTTGTTACAAAATATCATACTCTGAGAGAGATAGAGGGTAAGGTGTCTGAGCAATTCTGTAGCGACATGTTTAGAAAAATCCTCTACCTGACAGACTGGTCCCCCTGTGCAGAACGTGCAAAACAATATATTCCTATACTTCGTAAAGTAGGAGCTTCAGAGATAGTTGTTGCTCACGTCATAGAAGACAGGTTTGTTGAGTCTGAGGAAGATAGAGAAAAGGAATTAGAGTCCTTAAAAAAAGAATTTCAGGCTGAAGGATTCAAGGTATCAACCCGACTGCTCCTGGGTAAGGCTTATCAAGAGATAAATCGTGTTGCGACGCAAGAGGATGTTTCCCTGATTGTTATGGGCTCTCATGGAAAGGGTTTTGTCGAAGGAATCCTCTGGGGCAGTGTTTCACAAAGGGTTGTTGAGTATAGTGAAAAATCTGTCCTTATAGTCAAGTAAGGACAGGGAGCTCAATTTGCCGATTGGCTTTAACAAACGCTGATGATTGGTGAGATGCTGAACTGAATTCAGCATGACAAGAATGGTTATTGTGACTTGAAAATTGTCATTCTGTACTTGGCTCAGAATCTCTATCAGCAGATTCGAGTTATTTAGTGAAGTAGATATCTTTATTATAAAGATATGAAAAGATAATTATATGAAGTTAGAGAAAATAATTGACAGGGGCAGCAAAGAGAAACTCTATGTGCAGATATACTCCATTATCAAGGAAAAGATTGAAAATGGCGAATGGCCTTCGGGAACCAAAATTACCACAGAAGATGAACTCTGCAAGCTCTTCGATGTCAGCAAGGCAACAGTCAGGCTTGCTATCACAGAACTTGTAAAAGAGGGTTATCTTAAGAGACAGCAGGGTAGGGGGACTTTTGTTGCCTGTATAGCCCCTCAAACAGGCATAATGATGAAGACAGCCTTGACAAAAGACTTGACAGAAGATATGATAGATGAGAGGGTGAAGGTCGAGACGGAAATTCTTTCAAAAGAGGTAATGTCCCCTCCTGAGGAAATGAAGATTTACTTCTCCTCGAAAGATGTTGTCTATTTGATTCGGTACAAAGGGTCAGTGAGTGGGTCACCGATATACATTGAAGATCTTTTTGTACCGATGACAGTGTTTCCCCGCATTGAAGATGAGGATTTCTGCAAAAGTATCCTTCCTGAGCTGATTCACGAAAAGGTAACCAAAAATATATATAAGGTTATTCAAAACATCGAAGTGACAAAGCTGGAGGGGAGCTTCGCGGATATTCTTGAGGTAAGTGAAGGTACTCCTGCCCTTCTCATCGTGCAGATACTCATTGATTCGGGCGGAAATCTCGTTGTCTTCAGGAGACTTATTGAAAAAGTAGGCAGGTATAAGTTTCAGATAGAACTTGAACGAGTCAGATAATTTTATCAAAGGAGGTGTAAAGAAGGCATTTTATGAAGGTATTGGTAGCCATGGACAGATCAGGACATGGTATAAGGGAAGTAAACAGGTAGCACAAGCTGTTTGATTTATTTAAAGGGGGAAAAAGAGATGCAGTGATTGTCCTTAGTGGAAGGGGAAGAGGTTGAAATGAGGCAAAGAGATTGGAGGTGATATGATGAGTGAGTACATAACACTGATTGTATTTCTTGCTGTTGTTGGTATAGTAGTCACGATTTATCTTACTTTCTTTACAGAGCAGGAAAAAATAATCCATAAAATTCAAATCTATGAAAGCCATGAGAGCTATGATGAGGGGCATAGCTTTCATGGGAGGAGTAAGTGTTCCCTGTAGTATGAGTATTATACGCGAAGATGAAAAATCCAGAGTAAAAAACACAGGAGGTTAAAGAGAACAAACATACATAGTCTAAAAGTATTATTGAAGAACTCATACAGCACGCTTCGGGTTCTTTAATATAAATGTCAAAAATAACATTTATTGAAGTAGGATTTTTATGAATATATCTCTTGTAGGTTCACTTGTTACCTGTCAGGT
>VGWZ01000216.1 GCA_016873595.1 Nitrospira sp. | reverse complement strand
TTAATAACATATCACAAATTTGATTTCTAATTACAAGATTATAATAGTACTGGGATATGGGTTTATGTAATGAATTACATAAAGTTTTAGATTTTTACAATCCTTTCAAGACCGTCTATCACCTGATCTATGATCTCTGTCATCTTTCGAAAATTCCGGAAGACCTCATCATCAGAAAGGGATAGATACTCATGGGCGAGGATATTTCTGAAACTGCCGAGGCCTTTCAATTTTATATAAAGGTCATCATCTATTACCTGTCTTTTGTAGGAGTTCTCAATGATGTCTTCATAGCTATCGCTTATAACCTCAAAACGGCTTGACAGTATGTGATCGAGAAAATCGAGGATATTTTCTGCAATCAGAAAAAGGAGGCGCTCAATAGAGTATTTCGCCTTTCTGTCCTTAATATACCCTTCGAATGAAAGACCCTCCATCTGCCTTAGATCATGCCGATATTCCCTCAGCTTTTCGAGCCGTTTTATAAGGCTCTCTCTCTTATAGACCAATCTCCCTCTGCCTCCTGTGCCTGTTTAAATACATGATATAATCATAATATCTCTTTTTGATCTTTAACTCAAACTCATTCAATGTATCAGCATCATAAAAAAATAATACCTTACTATTTTTTATAATCTCGAAACTCAGTATGGGTTCTGCTTTATTCATCCATACTATGTCCAGTCTGTCCGAATGAAGTCTCTTTGTGCTCTCTCCATTAAGCAGATAATAATCTTCCCATAAAAAATCATCAGATGTGTATATGGCGATATCGATATCTGATTCGACTGGAGTTTGGAGTTCTCTTTTTCTTCTTGAACCGAAAAGATAGGCTGCCCAGATCCGGGGGTCGGATTTCAGTATGGGAAGAATTAATTGAATAGCCTCATCCGTAGTAAACTTGAGAGGCTTTGTTCCCTGCCATTTCTGCCTAACAGACATTTACACCTTCTCTCTATAGCGTTTTAAAACGCTCTATCTTAATTTTATGCTAAAGACTATCAGGTTAACTCATCGAAATCAACTAAATCTGCACATGGATAACTCTTATTTTATATCCAGCCCGTATTTTTTCGGATTTGTGATAAGTCTGTTTATATATCCGCAGAATTTCTCAAAATCTTTAAGGTTTTCCTGGATAATTTTGTACAACTCCTTTTCTGTTATCTCTGAATAAAAATGAACCATGCGATTTCTGTAACCAGCCATTTGTAAAAGTTCTTTTTCAGCAAAACTGAGCGGAACTATTTTGTTTTTACCGAGGAGAAGTGGAATCTCCTTATAAGAAGTTGCACGTGCACCTGGAATCCTTGAGAGAATATGAGAGCCTATATCCATTGTTGATTCAAGAGCCCGGTGCAGGTCGTAAAAGGCGATGCGAAAATTATCGGAATTTGAGTGAAATTCCTTAAAAGATTTACCCATGAATCTCCCAAGGCTTTTCAGAGAGTCTTCTATGTAGGAAAGCCTTGACATGAGAATTTCCCTGTTAAGCGGTATCTGTTTCATGAACTATATCTTTTTAATGCAATGATATCAAAATATTCGAGAAGAGGTTTAAAGTCCATATATTGATTCATTACTCTTTCTTCATAATCGGCCCTTTGAACAGGGTCTTCTTCGTATAGTACTTTACCGTATGCGATTGCATTATATTGCAGTGGTATAGGGGCATTCTGAAGAAAAACAATGTCAAGTTGCCTGAGAAACGTTGGCTTAAAAATCTTTGAGAACTCTAAATAAAGTGCATTATAAAGAGGCCGTGTATCTCCAAGATTCTTCGGTTTTTTAAGGACAATGCCAATATCTATGTCACTCCTGACTGTTGTTGCCCCCTCTACCTCAGAGCCAAAAAGATAAACAGCAAGGATACAGAGTTCTTTCATCTTATGTCCGCTTAATCTAAGCATATTTTATCTTATCAGCTATGCACTATCAGAGCAAGGTCTTTATATGAAATAAGCATCATTTATTGGGAATTATATCACAAAGAGATTTGCCTTTAAATCTCTCAAGGCTTTTCAGAGAGTCTTCTATTCAAAGGGTATTTTTTACTTATTCTTACTTAGATGAATCTATCCTTTCTATTAATTTATCTGCTTCTAAAAAGCCCGCTTGTACTGACCCATCAGGCATAATCGCTGCAGGTGTACCAGTGATACCAAGCTCCTCTGCGAGTTTCATGTTTTCATCAATCTCTTTTGCTTCACAGTTCGGCTCGGGTATAGGTTTTTTCGCAAAGTTTTCTTCAAGGAGGGTTAAAGACTTACTGCATAAAATACTCTTGGATTTCCGATATGCGTCAGGATGTATCTTTACTAAAGGCATAAGCTTAATATAAAAGGCAATATCCTTTCTCTTTTCTGTAACTTTTTTAATTTCCCCATGGAATTTTGCGCAAAATGGGCAGTCAGGGTCTGTAAAGACAATAACCTTTTTCGCTGCTTTTTCATCACCGAGCAAAAGGGCATCGTCTAAGGGGATACGGGAAAGGTCAATCTTCTTGCTCCTGTTGAGTTCTTCAATCCTTTGTCGTGTCTTGTCAATACCTGCATTCACATCAATAATTGAACCTCTTGCGAATAAATACTTACGTGAGAAGTCAATATAAATCAATCCGTACCGGCCTTTATCTTCTATAGAGACTTCCCAAAACCCTTTCACGGGACTCATTTGAATATTGAGTATCTTTACATCA
Source organism: Nitrospira sp. (assembly GCA_016873595.1). GTDB lineage: Bacteria > Nitrospirota > Thermodesulfovibrionia > Thermodesulfovibrionales > SM23-35 > VGWZ01. The sequence continues at coordinate 351 of VGWZ01000216.1, read as the reverse complement.
GGTGCATTTAATTTCTTCAATATATCCTGAACTGCATTTGTATTAAGGCTGTGACATTTCTCGCAATTCAAATCATGCCCGCTTAAGGCGTAACTATTATGAGTCGTTGAGGACAAGGCATAAATCATAAAACATGCGACTAAAAAAATACTTACCAGGGTCACTTTTGTTTTCATCATATTCTCTCCTTTTGTAATATTGTAGACGCTCTATCTACTTATACCTAAATTGAGCGATTCTAATACTTTGTCATTCCCCGACTTGATCGGGGAATCCAGACGCCGTCCCCGCGAAAGCGGGGAACTATACACAGGAAATGGATTCCTGTTTGCACAGGAAACCCTGGATTCC
>VGWZ01000215.1 GCA_016873595.1 Nitrospira sp. | reverse complement strand
AACTTTCAACTTTTAACTACTAACTTTTTAATATGCTTCCTTATAAACGTTCCCAGAGGGTCAGTGATCTTCTCAGAAAAGAGATCGCAGATATAATTATTTACAAACTTAAAGACCCACGAATCGGTTTTATCACCATTACCGGAGTTGATGTCACAGATGACATTAAAATCGCAAGGGTTTATGTGAGTATCTTTAAAGAGGAAGAGAGAAAAATAACACTCGAGATATTGAGTTCTGCAAAAAGTTTCATACGCACCGAGCTCTCAAAAAGACTTAAAATGAAATTTATACCGAGCATTGAATTCAGGATTGATACCTCTGCCGAATATGGAAACCGGATAGAAAAACTCCTGAAAGAAATTGGGGAAAAAGGTGAAGGACGTAAATAAATTCAACGTCCTGAAGGTTCCTCCTGAACTCATTTCATTTTTAAAGGAAGGAAAAAGTTTTTTCATTACAACCCATATTAATCCCGAAGCGGATGCATTTGGTTCTGCCATTGCCCTTTCAATGGCACTTGAATCTCTGGGGAAAAAGACAATCGTTTATGACCGTGACAGTGTGCCTGAGTTTTATAAATTTTTGCCAGGGCATGAAAGATTTAGAAATTCAACCTCTGACCTTCAACTCTCAACCTACAGCCTTATTTTGCTTGACTGCAATAGTTTAAAAAGAGCGGGAATTGAAGGAGCAAGATTTAACTATTCTGCAGTGATAGACCACCATAAGACAGAAAAATCTACGACACAAGGGAGCTTTGGTGACATAAGATGGATAGAGCCAGAGGCAGCAGCCACGGGATTGATGGTCTTTTATCTTATAAAAGACCTTGGAGTACCTATAACAAAAGAGATTGCGATAAACCTCTATGCTGCCATTTCGATTGACACAGGGACATTCAGATACAACAACACAACTGCAGAGGTATTAAGGGTTGGTGCTGAGCTTATAGAAGCTGGTGTGAGCCCTGCATATATATCACACAGCCTTTATGAGACATGGTCTAAAGAAAGGTTTACTTTATTAGTAATGGCCTTAAACACCCTTGAAATAAGAGAAGGTGTTGCAATGACTCATGTGTCTAAAGAGATGTATAAGAAGACAGGGGCGAATCCTGAGGATACAGAAAATTTCCCTAACTTCCCGAGGATGATGAAAGATATTAAAGTATCAGCATTTTATAAGGAGATAGGGAATAATTACTGGAAAGTAAGCCTGCGTTCAAAGGGGAATATGAATGTGGCAAAGATTGCCTCTCTCTTTGGCGGTGGCGGGCATGAGAATGCCGCAGGCTTTGAGATAAAATCCGATCTCGAATCAGCAAAGAAATCTTTGTTAAAAGCACTTTCCCAGGGAAAGATTGATTCATGAAACTTTTTTTTCGCAAGCCAAACCCCCAATTTGATGAAAAAATTAATGCATTGATAGATTTAGCAACTATTAATGATAATCGCGATATTGTCCATGAGTTAGTCGTTGCAAGTCTGAAAATCGGTCAGGATACCAAAGACCGGTCTATTTTAAAAATGATGAATAGCACCCTTAAAGAAATGCGATACACGGCTAAGGTTTTTGGACCATATCGAAACAGGATGAAGGTAACGATTTTTGGTTCTGCCCGAACTCCTTCTGATAACCCACTATACAAGATGGCAGCACGCTTTGCCCAGAAGTTAGTTGAAAACGACTTTGTTGTCATTACCGGCGGTGGCTTCGGTATAATGGAGGCAGCAAGTAGAGGAGCCGGTCCTGACAGTTCCTTCGGGATTATCATAAAACTTCCTTTCGAGAAGATTGCAAATGAGATAATCGCAAATAATCCGCGCATGGTTCGCTACAAATATTTTTTCAACCGTAAAGTGGCATTCATTAAAGAGACCCATGCGATTGCCTTATTCCCCGGTGGGTTTGGAACTATGGATGAGGTGATGGAGACGCTCACACTCATGCAGACTGGGAAACAGAATCCTGTACCTATCGTTCTTCTTGAGACAAAAGGAAACGGATATTGGGAGAAATGGATGGAATTTATAGAAGGCGGTCTGCTTGGAGAAGAATATATTTCACCTGAAGATATGAATCTCTTCACTATCATCAATGATGAAGAAGAAGCAGTAAAAGTGATTACATCTTTTTATCGTCACTATCACTCAATGCGTTATGCAGGAGATCTGGTTGTCATGCGGCTTAAAACCCGATTGGGAGAAGATGCCATTAAAGCGTTAAATGAGGAATTTTCAGAGTGTCTTGTTCCGGGTGGTTCATTTGAGATACGGGATGCTTTACCTGAAGAACAAGATGAACCTGAATTATCAGAACTGCCGCGTTTAACATTTCCATTTAACAAAAGAAGTTTCTCCAAACTTAAAATAATAATTGAACGCATCAATAGCTTCTGATTGAACTTACCTTAATCATAAGAAAAGTGAGGAGCTGGGATAGTGAAAACAGATAATCAGCCTATGAATGTTGTCATTAATCTCAACAAACCTAAGGAAATATCTTCACAGCAGGCTGTCATTAAGGTAAAAAAAATTTTTGCTGCCAGAAAGGCCGGTCATGCAGGAACACTTGACCCGATAGCAACCGGGGTACTTATTGTTTGCCTGAATGAAGCAACAAAGATTACACGATTCTTGTCAGATCTCAATAAGGAATATATCGTAAGATTAAAACTCGGTGAAAGAACAGATACACTTGATGTAACGGGAAGAATCATAGAGAAAAAGGATTGCCTTTCATTAAACGTTGCTGATATCTCTCCTGTCCTGAGTAATTTTACAGGTCAGATAAAACAGATACCACCTATGTACTCTGCGGTTAAAATAGGCGGCCAGCAATTGTATAAACTCGCAAGAAAGGGTATGAACGTTGAAAGACCGGAAAGAATGATAACTATTTATGGAATAGATCTCATCAATTTTGAACAGCCATATCTTGATCTTAACATTTCATGTTCAAAGGGAACCTATATCAGAACACTATGTGATGATATAGGGAATGACCTCGGTGTCGGAGCCCATATGGTTTCTTTAGAGCGGACAAGAGTGGGGAGCTT
>VGWZ01000214.1 GCA_016873595.1 Nitrospira sp. | reverse complement strand
ATGGGATTGAAACCCCATAGGCTGTACGCAGCGGCTTCGTTCAACTTGCTTCTTTCAGAAATCTCCGCTCTCAGGAATACGCCCACATCTTCTGATCATATGCCTTCAGAAAGAAGCTTAAATGTTAAATGACAAGAACTCTTGACGGTTTGCCTGCACAGAAAGAATGCAAGCGATGACTGCCTGCCCTGTTGCTTTGTCGATGGATTTAACCCAACCATTGAAAACGATTGAATCGATTGCGGTTATGACATCTGCTTCATAAAGTTCGTGTATCGTTCTCAAAGAGACTTGATAGACCAGACTATCATAAAGTTTGTTAAGGGCAGATTGTGAAAGATATGTTTCAACCAGTTCGTCTTTTGATTTGACATATTTCACTTCCTTTATGTTTGGAAGGGCATCAAAAGATGGCAAGAAATAGCTAACGATTAATATTCGTGTTTCTGGATTGTAATCTAAATCAAAGTCTTGCGGGAAATAATCTGGATACTTTGAGCTTGATAAGACAAGATCACAATAATCAATTATCGCGTCTGGTACTTTACTGAGGTATTGCTTTTTTCTATTCTCAATCGCGTCATTTCGTTCCTTCTGCTTATTCAAGAAGTCTTGTTTATCTGCTGCCCATCGTTCTAGAGCTTTCGGATACTGCGCTTGACAATCAGCGTTCTTCTTGAGTATTTCCTCCTTTTGTTTCAGCCATGCTTAATAGTCATTGTTGACCCAAAGTTATGCTTTAAGAACTTAAAGGGAGTTGGAAGTTCCAAATTGCACAGTCTGACACCCATCGCACCAATACTGAACATTAGTCGTGAAGACAAAAGGTTTATATCATCATATGAAGTTGCAGATGATCTATCCGAATCTAGCAATCTTGCAGCCATGGACTGGGAAGATTTTGAGCATTTAATACGAGAACTATTTGAAAAAGAATTTTCTTATTCTGGAGGGGAAGTCAAAATAACGCGAGCAAGCCGAGATAGCGGCGTTGACGCAGTTGCGTTCGACCCTGATCCAATTCGAGGCGGCAAGATAGTAATCCAAGCCAAGCGTTACACAAATACTGTAGGCGTATCGGCGGTTCGCGATCTTTATGGAACAGTACTTAACGAAGGCGCCACAAAAGGAATATTGGTAACAACAACTGATTACGGACCAGATGCTTACGACTTTGCCAAAGGGAAACCGCTCACGCTCTTGAACGGTAGCAATCTTCTGCATTTACTTGAAAAGCATGGTCACAAAGCAACGATCGATTTGAAAGCTGCAAAGCAAATACTATCAGAAAGAGAAAAACAATGAATACGCTCAAACGGAGGGGACACTTCTATTTAAAGTACGCCCGAAACTTCATTTAACACAACATTGGAAAAGGAGAGATGGATAGGGCCAAACCTATAAAATACATTTTGCAAAAAGGTGAAAAAACACCCGCAAAGGCATATAACAGCGGTACAAATGGAATACTCTCAAATCCCGATTCTTATCAGGACTTCATTTCCGTCGCAAACGTTAGGCGAAATTGGGCCACTGAAAGGGATGTGTTGTCATCTATGGCAACTTAAATAGTGAAAAAATGATAAAATAATTTAAGGACGAAGGAGGTGTAATAATATGGAAACGTTAAAGCAAGAGGCAATCAGAGTAATTTCGAAATTGCCCGATACAGCAAATATTGACGATATTATGTACGAGCTCTATGTGATTGATAAAGTCAAAAAGGGCAGGGAAGCAGCAGAACGTGGTGAAATACTTTCTATAGAAGACCTAAAAAGAGAAATGCAAACTTGGTAGAGTGGACTGATCCAGCAAAACAAGACTTAAAATCAATTCATGACTATATTGCGAGAGATTCCAAATTCTACGCAAAAAAGGTATCATTTGAAATCGTTGAGAAATCCGAAAAGTTAAATATCTTTCCTGAGATTGGTAGAATTGTTCCAGAAATAGGCGACCCTAAAATTCGGGAGTTAATAATATATTCCTACCGTCTTATTTACGAAATATTTCCCGAGAAGATTGAGATACTTGCATTAATTCATGGCAAAAGAGATTTTTCAAAATTAAACTTAGAAAATTTTAAAAAACAAGAAAGGTAGCAATTAGAGGGCAAGGGACACATCCCATATTATTCAATGCCTCTTCTCCTTCTCCTCAACCTTCCCGATAATCCTGTATTTAAAACCCATCTTTAAACATTACTATTTTCAGGACCAATATGATTTTTTCTTGTATGCCTCATCATGTGGTCCTATATCTACAAACTTGATAGTCTCATCCCTGCATGTCCGGCAATCTTTGCAGAGAACCATTTTGTCATCACCCCTCGCCCTGCATGCCTTGCAATACAGGTAAATTATAAGAAAATTTTTTTTGGCAGGGCTGCTGTAATATCCCCGGAAGTTTCCTTTTAATGGCTCGCCGAGCACGATAGGGTTTTCTATTATCATATCCACTTTCTTTTGGATTACCTTTTGAGGGATTTTACAAACACATCACTGAATAACACTTCCATCAAAAGACCTCTTCATATGTATGCCATTTCATTTTGCCGCTCCTGATCTTTGAAATACAATCAAGAAGACTTTCCTTGAAATCAGGATCAGCAAGAATTATTTCCATTGGCTCCTTCTCGCTCGTTCTCTTTAGGTTTAAAATAAACTGGGTTAGAATCTCAGAGACCGTGGTTCTCTGTTCCTCGGCATACGATTTGATATACTCTATCAGATCTTCATCCAGTGTTATATTTACTTTGCCTTTATGCATTTGAGTACCTCCTTTACATTATACGCCTATTATACGCCTAACTACTTTTCGATATCAACTTCTCCTTCGAGGCGACCGTGGTCAGGTTTTATTAGTAGGTAACATAATCCCCAGAGAGACACACTGTTACGAATGGAAATCTTTGATTCTGTGATAAGAAGTTGAGTGCGGACTTGCAGGTGTAGAACTAAACCGCTGCGCGGTGGTAACGAGTGGTCAGTGTTTTCTGTTCAGTATAGAGCTTTCCCTGAGTTGTAGAAGTTAGTCTGTTATTTTCCCCTTGTCGATCAGTCAAAGTCTTTTTACAATC
>VGWZ01000213.1 GCA_016873595.1 Nitrospira sp. | reverse complement strand
GCACCATACACCATATCCACTTCGATAAAAAAAGTTCCGAGAGAATTATCGAATCCCCATATCTGGCGCAGCGGCTTAGTTCTTCACGCGTCATTCCACAACTAAAGCAGCGGAATGACGCTTATTCGAATTCTTGATTTACCACTTTCTTCGTTCTTCATCAAGTCCATACTATGGATGCATTCTATTAAATGCTTATTTCATTCGGAAATTCGCACCATTAGTGATAGGTCCATAGAAGGCTTGAAACAATTGCTGTACCTTTGTGAAATCTTTTGGTTTCTGTAAGATGCAATGGAAGGACAGAATTAGTAAATATTAATAACCGGAAGAAAGAAGCATGAGACAGCAACTGAACGAGTTGTTGACTACCTATATGTAGTTTTCACTAAGTCCGATATAAGCAGACTTACTTATTACAAGAAAAGGCTAACAAAAAGTGACACTATTAAACGAGGATATTAATCCCCCCACCCTCGCTTGCCACTAAAAAAGTATAAAAAAGCAGAAGAGCTGAAGCGCAGAAGTTCATAAGCAATGAGTTCAAAAGTCAAAAGTGAAAAGCTATGAGGCTTTGTTAGCTTCTTTTTCCTGCCTTACCCGCTCATGAAGCCATACTTTTATCAAAGCACCCCTGTCGACACCTATCTTTTGACGTATATTATCTATCTCATTGACCAGCGATTCTGCAATGTCCAGTGTAATGCGCGTCTTCTTACCATGATGTACAACTGTGGCCTTGGACATATCTATGAGGTTATGGATATCCTCACCTGCATCAAAGCGGCTGTCAAACTCTTTAGTGCTTTTAGCCAGCATTTTCTTTTTCATATAACTCTACCTCCTTTTTTCTGGAACGTCGTACAGAGATGATACGGATTGCATCGCCACGAATGATATACACAGCAGTCCATAATTTCCCCTGAAGCTTGCCTATAATAATGTGCCTATTTTCTACAGGATGCGGGGCTTGAATCTCAATACGGTTTTCATCAAGCCATAAGCCCTTTGCAGTTTCAAAATCGATACCGTGTTTAACTCTGTTCGCATTATCTTTGGCTGCATCCCATTCAAACCTCATATAACTATATATTACATATTTTGTACAAATTTACAACAATATTTGTAACTAAAAGTGCAAAATGCAAGATACCTAAATTGAGCGATTCTAATACTTTGTCATTCCCCGACTTGATCGGGGAATCCAGACGCCGTCCCCGCGAAAGCGGGGAACTATACACAGGAAATGGATTCCTGTTTGCACAGGAAACCCTGGATTCCCGTTTTCACGGGAAACCCTGGATTCTCTGGTCAAGCCAGAGAATGACACTTATTGGGTGATTGCATTTTCTTTAGAATACCTTGATTAATATGGTTTTAAATAAATAAATCGCTCAATTTAGGAGATAATCAAAAGTGCAGAAGTTCAGCAAAAGTCAAAAGCAAACAAAAGTGGAATAGGGCAAAAGTGTAGAAGTTCAAAAGTCATAAAATATCGTGTCGCGAATCTTGCATCATGTATCTTGTATCGTGTTTTCTTCTTGCGGAGTGGCTTGGGGTATGGAACTCTCTACAATAGGCACACTGAATATTTCTGTAGAATAATAATAGGTAAATAGAATGGCAATGATCGCGAGTCCAACATAGGTTTGTATAGCATAAGAGATGAGATGAAACGGGAACGAAAGGATTGTGCCGATAACAGGTATGAGCTCGAACGGAGACCTGAAGAGGATCAGGAGAAAACTGATGAACACATATCCTCCAAAAAGCATCGCATAAAGCCAGAAAGCATTCGGATGCCTGATTAAAAAATTTATGGCTTCCCTAATAGATTTCACAGGGCCAATGTCTTTAAAGAAAAGCGCTGCAACTCCATACAAAGTTATTGAGAGAATTCCAAGAATAGACATGAGAGCAATGATGATCAAAATCAGTGAGAAAAATGTGCCGAGGAAGAGGGCAAGTGTGGAGTCCTGACTCCTTGCGAATGATACCAGTGCTGCAATGCCTCCTCCCAAAATGCCAAGAACAAACGCAGCAATGATCAATATAATACCTATGGCAGCAGTAAAACCAAGCAGTCGGATAAAAAGTCTTTTTGCCTCATGAAAAAATGTGCGCATACTGAATTTCATGGTCATGTCCTGGAGTGCTCTCCCGATAACACCAACAGAACCTCCAAACACATACATACCGAATGATGCTGCCATGATGATATAGAGCAGAAGGCTTGTGATCACTATTAAGACAAGGCCGAAATATCTTGATACAATTTGAGAGGGATCGCGAAAGACCCTCAAAAGGTCTTTTATTTCTATGAGACCGGTAAGGTCAATGCCGAAAATGATGAATGCTACTGCGAGTGGTATGCCGACTACAATGAAGAAACCAAGGAAGCTTATAATCATCATTCCGAGATGGACGAGGACAAGCTGCCAATTCCTGTGAATTACTCTGAATCCATTTTTGATCGCATCAATGTAACTCATCTTCATAGTATTTTAAGATAAATGAACCAGTACACGCAAAAGGAAAACAGAGGTGGTTGATAAAAAATATATAAATAGTTATATTATCTGAAAATTTTGGAGGTGTCATTATGTTGATAGATATTGCATATGCAATGGCTCCAAGCCAGCAGGGAAACACGGGAGGAATGATTGGAAGCCTTATTCCCCTTGTTCTTATATTCGTCATTTTTTATTTCTTGCTAATCAGGCCTCAACAGAAGCGATCTAAGGAACACAAGAAAATGCTGGAGAACCTGAAAAAGGGGGATAAAGTTATTACGTCGGGAGGTGTTTATGGTGTTATCGAGGCTGTTGGTACTAATACTATTACAGTAAAAATCGCTGAAAATGTGAGGGTAAAACTTGGTAAGGCGTTCATTGCAGCACTCAGACCGCCTTCAGAAGAAGACTGAATTGAAGCAAAAAATACTAATATCAAAATATGATCCTGAAACGAGTTCAGGGTGACAGAAACATGATTTTTTCAGTAGTATCAGTTTGTTTAGGATTTTGGATTCAGGATTTCAATTATTGGTGGAGGTTTAATGAAGAAAAAGATTCTCTGGAG
>VGWZ01000212.1 GCA_016873595.1 Nitrospira sp. | reverse complement strand
TTTTTTTACAACTGTAGAAGATGGGTATGAAGCATGCCTAAAAAGGTGAATAATCTCTGCTTATGAGCTACGGGTAATAGATGACGGGGAAACTGAGAAACTCTTTACAGCTCCTTCAGTCGTTCTGCCTGATAGTGGGTTATCAAACCGTCGATTAAATCATCCAGACCTCCCTCAAGGACCTGCTCAAGTTTATGAAGTGTTAAACCGATTCTATGGTCAGTAACACGATTCTGAGGAAAATTGTATGTCCTTATTTTTTCACTCCTGTTGCCTGTTCCCACCTGTGATTTCCTTTCCAGTGCCCGCTCTTTCTCCTGTCTTTCCATCTCGATCTCATAAAGTCTTGAACGCAAAACTTTCATAGCCTTCTCTTTATTTTTTATCTGAGATCGTTCGTCCTGACACTGCACAATGAGACCTGTTGGTATATGGACGATCCTCACTGCTGAATAGGTTGTATTCACTCCCTGGCCACCAGGTCCAGAAGAACAGAATGTATCAACTCTCAGGTCTTTTTCATCAACCTTGATATCAACCTCTTCTGCCTCAGGAAGCACTGCAACTGTTGCAGCAGAAGTATGAACTCTTCCTGAAGCCTCAGTAACAGGTACGCGCTGAACCCTGTGAACTCCGCTTTCATATTTAAGTCTGCTGTAAGCACCTTTTCCCTGTATAGAGGCAATCACTTCCTTGATGCCGCCAAGACCTGTAGAATTCATATCGATCATTTCTACTTTCCATTTTTTATGCTCTGCGTATTTCAAATACATCTTTAATAGCTCAGAGGCAAACAGAGCAGCCTCTTCACCTCCAGTCCCTGCCCTGATCTCAAGGAGTACATTTTTCTCGTCCCTGGGGTCTTTTAGAATAAGCATCATCTTAATCTCCTCTTCAATCTTCGGCTTTTTCCCCTTTAGTGCTTCAAGTTCTGCCTGTGCGAGCTCACGCAAATCACCGTCTTCTCCTTTCAGAAGTTCCTCAACACCTTCCATATCCGAAAGCAGCTTCTTGTATTCCTTGATCTTACCGACAAGTGGCTGGAGTTCTGACTGCTCTCTTGAGTATTTCTGGAGTTCACCTGGGTTTGATAACACCACAGGGTCCATCAGCAGCCTGTTCAGTTCTTCGTATTTGTCTTCTATTACCTTCAGTTTCTCAAGCATTTGCTTCCTCTATTTTCAGGACTTCTTCGAGTGCTCTGATAGCCACATCGATTTGAGAATCATCAGGTTCTCTTGTAGTAAGCCTCTGGAGCAGTAATCCTGGCTGTATCAATATATGCATTATGAGATTATCTTTCTTTCTTGAGGAGAGTTTCAAAAACTCAAAGGAAAGTCCGGCTATCAAAGGGATGAGAATAAGCCGTGAGAGAAATTTAGAAGTGAAAGACCACTCCTGGGGGATGAATGAAAAGGTGAATATACTCACTACCATAACAATTATGATAAAGCTTGTGCCGCAGCGCGGGTGAAGAGGACTGTAGTCCTTTATATTGTTTATTGTGAGTTCTCTTCCATCCTCGTAGGCGTGAATTACTTTATGTTCAGCACCATGATATTCGAATATTCGTCTCATCTCTTTCCACATGCCGATTGCAATTATATATGCAAGGAAAAGAAGTATCCTGATAATGCCATCAACAAGGTTAAATAAAAATGAATTTGTAGCGACAGATGGAATGATGAGCCCCATAAGCTTTGTTGCATATAAAGGGAGGAGTATAAATATGACTATACCGAGGAGTATAGCGAGTCCAATAGTTAAGCTCATGGTGATAAAACTCATAGGTTTTTCGTCTTCTCCTTCGTATGCCTTGTTTGCAGAAAACTCTATAGCCTTGATGCCAATGGATAAAGCATGAAAGAGTGCTATCACACCTCTCATAATGGGGAGCTTAAGAATTTTTGGAAGTTCCTTCAGTTCCGCCCTTTTTACATGGATATCCCCTTTTGGCCCCCTGACTGCTACTGTCCAGCCTTTTCGGCCCTTCATCATGACACCTTCTATAACTGCCTGTCCACCTATGGCTTTCATTCTAAGTCTTTCAAAAAAAAGTCGTTAGTCTTAAGACTACGGACTAACGACTTTAAACTCCTGAGTGTATCTACTTCTCAGTACGAGAAGATTCCGACTTCGTGTACTTTCTCTTAAACTTCTCTACCCTTCCTTCAGCATCAACGATCTTCTGCTTCCCCGTAAAGAACGGATGGCACTTTGAACATAGATCTACCTGTATCTTTGGCCTCGTAGACCTTGTTGTAAATGTCTCGCCGCAAGCACATGCCACTGTAGCTTCTTTATATGCCGGATGAATTCCTTCCTTCAATTTGAACCTCCTGAAAAATGAATACCTAATATAATAATAAATTTAGAGAAGTTTTGGCAATAGGGGGAGGAGAACTCGTAAGGGATGCTGGATTTGAGAGGAGAGGTTATCGAGAATGTCATTCATTTAGGAATATTTTCAATCTGTTTGGACAATTTAGGCAGTTCCTTCTTGGCAATATTCCATACGATTTTGTAATCAATACCAAAATAAAAATGAATAAGTTTATCTCGCAATCCAGCTATCTTCTTCCATTGAATTTCAGGATGCCTTGCTCTAAAATCTCTTGAGATATTTTTTGCTGCCTCGCCTATAATCTCAAAGTTGCGGACAACGGCATCCTGCGTCTTCCTGTCGAGAAGAAACTTCTTATACGTCAACCCTTTCGTGTATGAGGCGATGCGATCAACTGCCTCTTTTATATCGCCAAGATAATCCTCGTCTTTCCGCTTTTTAGACATAGATCATGCTCTTTTTAATGTCTTTCGCTATATGCTTATAGCGTGGATTATGGAAACTTCTCCTGAAATGGGAATATGTCGCCACGTCCACCTTGTGACCCAAAATTTCCTCAAGCCTGTCGGCAAGAGATACAAATTCAAGTCCTATTGGCTTTTTAATATCAACCAGAATATCAATGTCGCTTTTTTTCTTTTGAGTCCCTTTTGCGAAAGAGCCGTACAGAATTATCCTTTGAACACCGTACTTATCTTTCAATGTCGGCAATTCCTTTTCCAGAATTGCAATTACATCTTCCCGCGTCATCACAA
>VGWZ01000211.1 GCA_016873595.1 Nitrospira sp. | reverse complement strand
GGAATTCTCGGGCGGTTACTCCACGAATTTGCAGTGACAATCAGTTCAGCTATCTTAGTTTCTGGTTTCGTCTCTTTAACGCTCACGCCGATGCTCTGTAGCCGGTTCCTCCGGCCTCCCCATACAGAGAAGGAGCATGGCCGTCTTTATAAGCTTTCAGAGCACGCCTTCAAGAGCATGCTCCATGCGTATGAATGGAGTCTCAAAGAAGTTTTAAAGCATCGCCGCGCCACAATGATTATCACTGGTCTCACCCTTCTGGCTACAGGATATCTGTTTGTTGCATCCCCTAAGGGATTTCTTCCGACTGAGGATACTGGCCAGATATTTGCTTTTACCGAGGCTCAGCAGGGAATTTCCTTCGATTCGATGAAGAAGCACCAGCAAGCATTAGCAGCTATTGTTCGAGAAGACCCAAATGTGGATGCATTCATGTCGAGCATCGGTGCAAGCGGTATTAGTGTAGCAAGTAATGCAGGTCGAATGTTCATCCGCTTGAAACCTCACTCTGAGCGTCACCTAAGTGCTGATGAGGTGATTCAGGAATTGCGTCCTAAGGTGGCAAAGGTTCCAGGTATCCAGATGTTCATGCAAAACCTTCCTCCTATCCGTATCGGGGGCCGGCTGACAAAGAGCCTTTATCAGCTCACGTTACAGAGTCCCGACACTGATGAGCTTTACAAATATTCAGCCATACTCGAAGCCAGAATGAGTGCACATCGTGAACTCTAGGATGTGACAAGTGATCTGCAGATAAAGAACCCTCAGGTGAATGTTGAAATTGATCGAGATAAGGCTTCAGCGCTCGGAATTACTGCACAGCAGGTGGAAGAAGCTCTCCAGAACGCTTATGGCTCTACGCAGATTTCGACTATCTTCACCCCAAATAATGAATATATGGTGATTATTGAACTGGAACCACAATACCAGATTGACCCTTCTGCGTTATCCATGCTTTACATCAAATCTCTTTCGGGACAGCTGGTTCCGTTAAGTGCTGTGACAAAATTGACCCGGGGAGTGGGTCCCTTGACAGTGAATCACTCAGGTCAGCTCCCCTCAGTGACTATCTCTTTCAACCTCAAGCCTGGTGTGTCCTTGAGTAATGCTGTCGCAGCCGTAGAAAAACTAACTCGAACCACTCTGCCAGCTACCATCATTTCCAGCTTTCAGGGTACTGCCCAGGCTTATCAGGCGTCACTGAAAGGTCTCTGGATTCTTTTGATTATGGCAGTGTTGGTTATTTATATAGTGCTGGGCATCCTCTATGAGAGTTATATTCACCCCTTGACTATCCTTTCAGGTCTCCCATCTGCAGTCTTTGGTGTACTCTTGACTCTGATGATCTTTGGTAAGGAATTGAATATCTATGGCTTTGTCGGTCTTATTATGCTCATGGGCATTGTGAAGAAAAATGCTATCATGATGATAGATTTTGCCCTTGCAGCCCAGAGAAAAGAAGGTAAAAAGGCCTTGGAAGCGATTTATGAAGGTGCTCTTATCAGGTTCCGTCCCATCATGATGACCACCATGTCTGCCCTCATGGGTACCCTGCCGATTGCTATCGGTTTTGGTGCAGGAGCTGAATCACGCCGTCCACTGGGTCTTGCCGTTGTCGGTGGTTTGATTTTTTCCCAGATATTAACACTTTACATAACTCCTGTGTTTTTTACCTATATGGAATCTTTCCAGGAAAGGGTACGGAAATGGTTCAAAGGCCGTTAAATCGTATATATTGATGGCTACCTATTTGAAATTTTTGAAATTTGGAGGATACCTTCTCGAAAAAGGACTTATCAACGAGATGGATATCCTTAATGCACGATTTATTCAGAAGAAAAATAATCTCAGGATAGGAGAGATTGCGAAAGCTAAAGGCTGGCTTAGCGAAGATGACATCGATAGAATACTCATCATTCAGGAAGAGACATATGAAAAATTTGGAGAGATTGCTGTTAGAGAAAAATATCTGACAAGTGAACAAGTAGAAGAACTCTTAAGAGAACAGGCAGATGCATATATTTTCTTTGGTGAAGCCTTAGTGAGGAACGGGGTTCTCTCTTATGAACAACTCATAGAGCAACTAAAAGAGTTTAACCTTTTAAAACTTGAGAGCCCTGAATCCACGGATAAAGATAGTTAAACAAAATGGGCAGTGTGTGATGGGTTGAAGAAGGATTTTATTGGTTTAATCAAAGAATTCCTCGAAGCTCAGCTTCGGGGTATAAACGTAATCCTTATAGTGTGTCATTCTTGCGCAGGCAGGAATCCAGCAGGATAAACTACTCGAAGTCCTCTAGATTCCGCATCAAGTGCGGAATGACAGATTTGATACCTCGCAGCTTGCTGCGGGGTAGTTCATTTTGTACATAATATAAATAAAAAGGTGAGCAGCAATGAAAGCAATGGTATTAAAAAAGCTCTGCAATCTTAAGGAGAATAAATCACCACTCGAACTGATTGATATGCCTGTACCTGTTCCGGGAGAAGATGAAATTCTGGTAAAGGTTTCAGCCTGTGGTGTGTGCCATACAGAATTAGACGAAATAGAGGGGAGAACGCCTCCTCCGAAATTACCTGTCATTTTAGGACATCAGATTATTGGAAGGGTAGAAAAAATAGGGAGTAAGGCAAATAAATTTATGATCGGAGAGAGAGTGGGCATTGCATGGATTCATTCTGCCTGTGGTAAATGTACGTTCTGTCGTGAGGGCAGGGAAAATTTGTGCGATGAATTTAAGGCTACAGGTAGAGATGCTGATGGAGGCTATGCAGAATATACCACTGTCTCTGAAAATTTTGCATATATAATTCCCGAGATATTTTCTGATGCAGAGGCAGCCCCGTTGTTGTGTGCAGGAGCAATAGGTTACCGCTCTTTAAAGTTGGCCATGATAGAGGATGGAAAAAATATAGGGCTCACAGGGTTCGGGGCATCTGCCCACCTCGTGATTAAAATGATAAGACATCTATATCTACACTCCAGGGTTTTTGTTTTTTCAAGGACGGAGAAGGAAAGAGAGTTTGCGAAGGAGCTCGGGGCATTCTGGGCCGGCAGTATCGAAGATGAATCTCCGGAAAAACTGCATTGTGTAATTGATACG
>VGWZ01000210.1 GCA_016873595.1 Nitrospira sp. | reverse complement strand
GTTATGACACCGAGTTGTGAACCGACGAACTCAATAAAACTTTTCAGGGATAGTTGAACACCCTCTGCAATATGAACCTGACCTGCGGTATGTTTGAATGTAACCCAATCATGTTGCGCATTCCAGATTATCACAGGAGAAAAAACAACGAGGCTGATAAGAAAAGCGAAATAAGGACCCTTTGTGAGCAATATCCTCTGTTGCTCCTTTACGAGCAATAAAAACAAAAAGGCAGAAAGATAAAATAATGCCATGGTGTATTTTGTGAGAAGCCCACAACCTATGGATATGCCAAGTAAAATCCAATATGTAAGTGATGAGTGATGAGCAATGAGCACTGATTCATGATGCACGATGCACGATGCATGACTTTTATTATCTTGTATCCTGTATCTTGTATCTTGCATCCTAATTCCTACATTTACCACCTTCCAGAAGAAGAATAAAGACAGTATCCAGAAAAAGATGAAAGGCGAGTCTATGGTGAATAGGATGCCGAATGCAGAGAACAAAGGGATTATCTGGAGCACAATGGCTGAAAAGAATCCTGCCTGTTCGTCATAAAGTCTCTTTCCAAGGAAGTAAAGGAAAATACTACTGAGTGCAGAGAAGATAACAGCCATTATTCTGATGCCAAAAACACTATCTCCGAATATGGATGTGCTTATAAAAATGAGATATGCGATCATCGGTCCCTTTGAGTAATAACTCAAGTCGAGCCTGCGTGACCAATCCCAGTAATGTGCTTCATCCGGGCTGAGGTCAAGCGGGCCCTGTGTGATGTAATAAATACGGAAGAGACTTATTGTAAGAAGAAAAATAAAAAGCATCGTTGTATAAGGTTTTTCTTTATAGCGGTTAGAAGAGTATTTGTATAAATTCACAATAAATAACGAAACTATGATACCGAACAATGCTCCGACAAGAACATCAGAGGGATAATGGACACCTATATAGACACGTGAAAAAGCAACGAGGAATGCAATGATCACAAAAGCATATCGCATCTTGTTTTTGAACAAGAGATAGAATGGCAATGCAAAGGCAAATGCATTTACCGCATGGTTAGAAGGCATTGAGTAAGAACTACTACAGCCAACAAGGATATGAACACCTTCGAGTGTATTGCATGGTCGTGGCCTTTCAAAAACGAGCTTCAGCATATGTGAACCCCAATCAGAAAGGGCTAAAGAGGCAAGGCCAATTGTCAGGACAATAAGTGCCCGTTTTCTATCTTTTAAAAAGAAAAATACTATGAAAGGGAGCAACAGGAGATATGCCTTGCTTGTGATAAAAGGCATGAGTATATCAAAAAGTCTATTCTGGAGGTCTCTGTTAATGGAGAAAAAGATGATGGTATCTACCTCAGGAAGACTCATTAACTTTTTCTGCCCATTTTATTATCTCATCTACGAGAGCCTCGATAGTTGCTTCTTTAGGCATTATATCAACCTTAAGCCCTGCCTTTTTAATCGCTTCTGCAGTAACAGGCCCTATAACTGCCATGGCAACTCCTTTGAGGAGGTCATCAGCATCTTCTTTCGTAATCTCCCTGAAGTTATTGAAGGTTGCTGCACTTGTAAAGGTAGCTATTGAAATCCTGCCTTCTTTTAAAAATCTTCTTAATCTTTTTCCAGCAAATTCTGGTTTTATAGCTCTGTATGCAACAGGGAGATCTATCTGTCCTCCAAGCTCTCTTATCTTTTCAGGAAAAATCTCTCTTGCATTTTCTGCTCTTGGCAAAAGAAATCGCGTGCCTTTTAGTAGTTTGTCGTACGAAGTTCCTCTACGAGCTACCAGAATATTGGTTGAGACACCCCCCTCACTCCCCCCCTTATCAAGGGGGGGCTGGGGGGGTACTATCTGCTGACTGTTTACTTTTGTGAACGATTCTATCAATCCCTCTGCACGAAATTCATCAGGAATTAAATCTATCTTCATTCCGTATTTTTTTATCTCTCCTGCTGTTTTTATACCTATAGCGCAGATCTTTATTCCCTTTAACTCTCTGATGTCTCTCTCTTTCTCAAAAAACCTTTTGAAAAAATACTTCACACCATTTTTACTCGTAAATATCAGCCAGTCATAGGTCTCTATCCTGTCTATTGCACTGTCCAGATCATCATATCTTTCAGGTGGGACGATCTTGATAGTAGGAAACTCAATTACCTCAGCGCCTAGTTCTTCTAATGGCTCAAATCCTTCAGCATGTTCACTTGTCACGAGGATTCTATGTCCAAACATTGGTTTTTTCTCATACCACTTTAGAGATTCCCTGAGCCTTACCACATCTCCCACAACCATGACCGCAGGTGGCTTGATGTCCTTTTCTTTGACAATTTCTCCGATATCTTTGAGCGTACCAACAATTGTCCTCTGGTCAGGCCTTGTTCCCCATCTGATAACCGCAACAGGTGTATCAGGGCTTCTGCCATTCTCGATTAATTTTTGAGTGAGCAGATCTATGTTCTTTACTGCCATAAGAAAAACGAGTGTACCCACGCAAGTAGCAAGCCTTGACCAATCAATGGCGCTCTCTTTTTTATTGATATCCTCATAACCTGGAACAACTGCAAATGATGATGAATAGAGCCTGTGGGTTAAAGGAATTCCTGCATAGGCAGGTGCAGCAATAGAAGAGCTTACGCCAGGGACTACTTCAAATTCGATACCATTTTTTGCAAGGGCTTCTGCCTCTTCTCCACCGCGGCCAAAAACAAAAGGGTCACCACCTTTAAGCCTGCATATAATCTTGCCTTCTTTTGCCTTCTGGACAAGGATTTCATTAATTTCATCCTGTGTCATGGTATGACGACCACCACGTTTTCCCGCGTAAATGAACTCTGCATCATGATTGATATAATTGAGAACCTGCGCATTAAGATGGAAATCGTAGACAACAACCTCTGCCTTCTGAAGGCATCGCAGTCCTTTTACCGTCAGAAGGCCAATATCACCAGGCCCTGCACCGACTAAATAAACTTTACCTTTCATTCATTATTCTCCACATTGACCATTAACCATTGTATCATAAAAATGCCTGAACAAACTTAACAACGCTGAGGAAAACTCTTGTCAGAGACTGAGCTAAATGGTATATTGGTTATATCAAGGAGGTGAAATAATGTTAGGAATAAAGCAGCAAGTTATCGAAATGATTAAGAATCTTCCTGATGAGGTTTCTAT
>VGWZ01000209.1 GCA_016873595.1 Nitrospira sp. | reverse complement strand
GTAAACGGCCTTCCATCATATTTGTTGATCTTTTCCTTAAACTCATACCCTGTCTCTGCTCTCATGAGACGCGCGAACTGCCCTGTTGCATTATGTTCAACGCAGATGGTGAGTCTTGCATTATTCAGAACGTGAAGGTAATCAAATTTTTCCGTTGATGGGAATGGATAAATCTCACTGAAATGAAGCATTGCAATACTTTTATCTTTTACCAATACATCAACCGCCTCTTTCATCACACCATATGTTGAACCCCATCCAATAATCACTATATCAGGTTTTGTATCACCATAAAGATAAGGTGGCTCTATCTCCTGCCTGATGAGTGGTAATTTTTTAAACAGCCTTTTGTTTACCATATTTACTCTCGTTTCAGCATCTTCCACGATATGACCTTCTTCATCGTGTTCATCACTGTCTGTTACAACTAAATGTCTTGAATCTCCGGGAATTGCAAGTGGTGATACACCGCTGTCAGTAAATGCATGTCTTTTATACTCTGAGAGATTATTTAATATATTTGATGAGGACGGCATAAAGGTTCAAAATTGTTTCTATGTCGTGGAGAACAGGACCAAATGGTCTCTCCACTGTCGTCTCAATATCGGAAGAAATATACTATTCCGCTATTGGGACTATTGAACATCGATAAGTGTTTGGCGCAGAATTTGACGCCGCAATGGAAATCAAGTCAGAGCTGAATGCAGTCTTGAAAAATTAAGGAAATTAATTTTTATTTTTATTTCCGATTAGAATCGTTTTTTCTCTTGCCTGTCCCGTAGCTTTGCTTTACGGGAACAGAGGAAGGCCTTATAAGTGTTAGGCATCTTCATCTCCGTATGTACTCGTTCAAGGCGGAACCAAGAACACGGTATTTGTTTACCAGATCTTTGTAGATGGCGACGTCCGATTTGTATTGAGTCATTGTGTAGCTCTGATTCAAACGCGACGACCGTTTGCCCTTGCGGGTATTTAAATAGAACCGTCCCATTTAATTATTTACCTGAATAATCTCTAAAGGGATCCTCTTAGGAAAGGTCATGGAGAAGACCCTTCTGAAGCTCTTAAAGGTGTAGGCGAAAAGACCCAGGCGGCAGAGGATAAGGTGTGGCATACCTGGATTTGCCATAAGGAGAGCCATATCCTTCAAGGAAGGATTGCGACGGAATGGGATAAGATGAGTGTGATAGGTACCGATTATCCCGGTCTTACTGAGGTTTAACCACTTATTTAAATTTTTACCTATCATCTGGTGGGCCTTCACAGTAAAGCTCATACCCATAAAATCCCGGCCTTTAAAAAAGCCCTTTTCTTCAAGGAGGACATTATCCGTCAGGTCTTCTACATAAGCCCTATCAGCTTGAATACGTCCGTGGAGCAAACAGAGGCGCTCCTTTTTCTCACCCTCGGCAACCCTGAACTCCTGCTCAAGTAATTTGTAGATCCGGTCCGGAATCATTACCTTTCTTAGGGGACACAGCATCTCAGAGACCTTGAGCCAGCCGACTTCAATAAGCCTCTCAACCTCAGCCATAGCCTCCATCATGGCACTCCTGAGTTTTTCATCAGCTAAGGGATGATAAAGGGCAACCTGGTAAGGTGTCAGGTATCCATCTGAATCATCTTTAAAGGCACTCACAATGTAGTCTGGAATTCCTTTCTCATCATATTGGCTGGTCTTAAGGAGGATCTCGGCGGGTACCTCAGGGAAGATTCTCTTTATCAGAGCAACGAGTCTTTTAAATATATCAAAGCGGAAACTCACAACTTTTCCACCTCACCCATCTTAATTTTATCTTATCCTTTCAATCAAATAAAGAGAGATTTCTTTTTCCTTATACTTTATTACTGAAAGCAAAGATTGTCCTTGATGCTTGGAATGACCTTATCATTATGAAGTAGTCTAAAAAATCACTTTCTTCTTGAGTAAGGGCATTGTAATCCTTAGAGAAAATCCCTAATCTTATCTGCAATTCAGGCATTCTAACCTCCCAGTGTTCAATAATACTGTTCAATACTGGGATAATAGCCTAATTACCTGAATTACAAAACTAAATTACCTCAGATCAATAAAAGTTTACGTTCTTAAGGCCTTATAGTTTTGAGTTACTTTAGCTTTCAAGACCCAATATTTTTGAGTTACCTTTTAATGGTTTTTAGTGTAAACTACCCTGAAATGGTAATGTTTTGAGTTACTTTCGAAAAATAAGGCTTGTAACTCATTGATTTTATTAGTATTTTAGGCATTGAACAGGCTTAAATAATAAAATCATCTCGGGATTGAATATATAAACTGACATCAATGAAATAGGCTTTGAAATGGATATGGAAAGAATGAGGAAAGTAGCTACCCTGCTAAATTATGAAATTAAGGACTTAAACTTCAAGAGGCTTGTAGACCATGTTTTACAAAGAATCCCTGATAGATACGAAGAGGGGTTCCTTTCTTTTTCTATTTATCAAAGATATTCAAAATGGGGAGCGCACGTTTATGACAATAATGTTTATTTCGATGTGAAGAAATTAGAGGAAAAGTCAGGTGGTGACGAAGATGTAAAAATTGGATTTATAGCACACGAGCTGGCACATGTGTTTCTTAATCATACGTCCTCCCAAAATCAAGGAAGGCTTACACTAAAACATGAGGACGAAGCAGACGAATTTGCATCCATGTGGGGATTCGCAAAGGAAATTAAGGCATTTCGACAAAAAATTGGCCCCCCTGCAGTTGAGGAGGAAATCGATATTATCATTTATACCCTATCCAGATGCTAATTTTCTACTTACCCACTAAAATATGGGATGAGCCATTTTTTCTTATACGAATTTGCTTGATCACTGCTCTTTGTTCTTTTTTATTTTATATGCCCATGCGATGAGGCCAGGCCAAAGAGAAAAGGCAAACGCAACAATACCAAAAATTAACATTCGGTGCCATTTACCTTTTGAACCCTCTTCATTTAAGCGGCTCCAGAGCATGTCTCTCCACGTTGTCCCCTTCTCCCTGTCAACCTTATTCTTTAGCCTATCTTCTTTAGTTTCCATATGTTTTACCTCTAATTAATTATAATTATTTTACATAAGAAAGTTCAAATTTAAAAAACTTCCCTTACCTTTTCTACTTCCTTATACTGCGAGGCTGGACTATTACAGAAGCGCGAATAAGGGTAGAGTAGAGAACTGGCGTAGTGG
>VGWZ01000208.1 GCA_016873595.1 Nitrospira sp. | reverse complement strand
CTGTCACACCGCCGATCCTTACCGGTTCAAAAAGAGCAACAGGGGTTATCACGCCTGTTCTGCCAACGCTTGGTATTATTTCTTTTATCTTTGTGGTGCCCTGATGAGCGGGAAATTTATAGGCAATAGCCCAGCGTGGTTCCCGTGTCTTTATACCGAGAAGCCTCTGTAATTCAAAACTATTAACCTTAATCACGGAGCCATCAGACTCAAAAGGTAAAGTATTGCGTTTTTCTTCTATCTCTTTGATACTCTCAAGAACTTTATCAATTCCCTGTACAAGTTTTATCACAGCAGGGATTGGAAATCTTGCATTTTCAAGCCACTTAATAAACTCCCACTGTCCCTTGAAATTCATTCCCTTTACTGTCCCTATCCCATAACATGCCAGGTGAAGTTTACGGTTCGCTGTAATTGAGGAATCAAGTTGCCTTACCGAACCCGCAGCTGCATTTCTCGGATTCGCAAAAAGTGGCTCACCCTTTTTCCCTCTTTCTCTATTCAATTTTTCAAATTCATCAATATCCATATAAATCTCGCCGCGAATATCAATTTCATTTGGAACTTTATTGACCCCTTCTATTTTTAAGGGCACAGATTTTATGGTTCTCATATTCCGGGTAACGTCTTCACCCTCATATCCGTCACCTCTTGTTGAGGCTTTGAATAGAAGTCCCTCTCTGTAGGTAAGTTCAATGGCGAGTCCATCGTACTTTGGCTCAACCGTATATTCTATGTTCTTTTCAGAACCAAGGAATCTCTTTACCCGTTTGTCAAACTCCTTGACCTCATCATAAGAAAAGGCATTGTCAAGCGAGAGCATGGGTTCAGAATGTTTTACCTTCTCGAATTTATCAAGAGGAGAGGCGCCTACTCGCTGGGTTGGGGAATCAGGCAGAATATAATGATATTTCTCTTCAAGTTCTTTTAAGTGAAAATAGAGTCTGTCATATTCTTTATCTGAAATGACAGGTGAATCCAATACGTAGTAACGATAGCAGTGATAATTGAGCTCTTTGACGAGCTTTTCTATTTGTTTCTTGATATCTGCAGGAATCTTTTCAGTCATAGAGGCTCTATCCCTCTGCTACTTCAATGAGAAACCTTAGCGCTGAGAGTGATGCATTCATTTTATTGTCTCCTCTATCCCCTGTCAATCTCAACTCCCTTGAAAGGGTCTGTCCCTTTTTGCTTACTGCAATAAAGATAATTCCTCTCTCTTTATCCTCAAGCACATCAGGACCAAGGTTGCCGGTGGTTGAAAGGGAATAGTCTGTTCTGGTCAGTGCCCTTATTTTTTCAGCCATCTCCCGCGCAGTTTCCTCACTTATTACCCCGTAGCGAGAAATAATTTTATGGGAGACTCCAAGAATTATCTTTTTAGATTCAATCGAGTAAGAGATAACCCCTGCCTTGAAGAAAATGCTTGCACCCGGGAGTGTTGTAATGTAGTGGCTGATAAGCCCACCAGTGCATGATTCAGCTACTGAAAGGGTTAAGCCTTTTTTCCTGAAGAGTTCATGCACTCTTTGCACAACCTCTAAAACTTTTTCATCCATAATTTCAATTTATAATCTCTCTTCTTTCAAATCAACTACAGATGCTATTGTTTCAAAATCACTATCAAGATGTAAGATTGAGGCTTGTTTGTAGGCTGCTGAGGCTATAAGGAGATCAGTAGTTGAGACCACCTTGCCTTTTCTATCCAGAGTAAAGCCCCATTTTGCTGCCCTTTCAATTACTGCATTATCAATAGGGATTTGTGGAAGTGACGTGAGAGAATCGCTGAGTAACTGAAAGTCTTTTTCATTTTTTGCGCCCCTGAGTATCTCAACAATCACAATCCCGCAACAAAAAGCCTCTTCTCTCTGAAGAACTTCTCTGATGCGTGCTTTAACTTTTTGGGATCCGTTTGGTCTTAGATATTCGATCCATGCAGAACTATCTATGAGGAACATCTTTTCTCCTCCTTTTAAGAAGTTCCTCCAGTGTATAAGTAAGCTCTATTTTCCCTTCAAGATCAATGAGTTTTTTGGATTTCCTCCTTTTCACAAACTCTTCGAGGGCTTTCTCTACAGCCTCTTTTTTTGTTTTTGCTCCTGATAGGGTCTTCACCTCATCCAGAAGGGCATCTTTTATAGCCAGAGTGGTCCTCATAAATGCCTCCTAATCGCATACTTTATTAGCATATTATCATATGCTTTTAATTGATGTCAATAATGTTTTATATTGCCATATTAAATATTTTTTTCTCGGTATGGCAGAAGATGAATAAGTGTGGATTGTCCAGATTTACTTTAAAAGTTAACCTGCAAGACGATTTTAAAAGATTATAGTTATCTTCTTACAGGATGTCCGTGCCAATAGTGAAATGAAGGATAGAATCCCCACCATGGGCCATACCACCAGTAAGGATAATAATGGTGCCATAGTGGATAAGCTGGGGTGATATAATACCTTTCTTTCCACAGGTAGAGTTCCTTTATCTCGAAAACTGGATAGATATATTCCATTTCATCTATTTTCCCAATATGTGTTTCAATGAACTCACCTGCAAGGGTTATCTCTCTTCCCTTACGATAAATAAGAGGGTCTAAAAATCCTTTTTCCTTAGAAAAGATTGCCAGGAATCTCCCATTCAAAATTTCTATATCTTTCAAATAGCCCCTGTAGTCAACAGGAACGTAAACGGCCTCGATAAGAGAACCTCTTTCAGTAAATTTTGTATTAACAATTATTCCACCGAGGATAAAAAGTTTTTCCCTGTAAAAGAGTGGATTTTTTCTCATGTCCGAAATGTGCACATCTCTGGATGCGATTTTCATTATTTCCTCTCTCAGGATAGGGGCGCAGGAAAAGAGTATCATGGTAGCGATGATTATGAGGAAAATCCTCTTCATACTTATTTTCTACACCTTGTGACAGATATTTGTCAAGTTTCTGCATGAATGTTACACATTTTCGGCATAGATTTTCTGTGGATGCACCGGTTGGATCTGATAGGGTGTTTTTGATGGTTATATCTTCAATCTCTTTTAGAGAGCAGTAAAGACCTCGCCCACAATTTCTTTTATATCTTCGCTGCTGTATTCTACCCCTGCTACTTCCATGGTATGAGTTATAGCGTCATATTTTTCTTGGGAAGTAGAGATGTTGAATAATGGTGACTCTTTTATAATTTCAAAGATGTCTTTTATCGTCATAATATTACTCCATCTTATATCCTTCTTATCGGCAAAATTCTAAAAACCTTAA
>VGWZ01000207.1 GCA_016873595.1 Nitrospira sp. | reverse complement strand
ATAAATCTCCTTACCTAATTTATAGGTGAGGATTATACCAGGAGGTAACTATAATAGTTCAGTATATGAAAGATATGGATAAAGATTTAGAACGTGCGTCTTCCGGAAGTGAAGAAGAATTAAGGTTCCTCGCCCATCATACCTCTTCTGAAATTTTATTAGCTCTTTTAAACAACCAAAATCTTACAGAAGATATCGCACTCATCATAGCGAACAGGAAGGATATCAATCCCGGGCAGCTTGAGGTTCTTTTCAATGATATACGATGGCAAGGCAGTTATAAGATCAAGTTAGCTTTGTGTAAGAATCCAAAGACTCCCCAGAGAATTTCTCTCACCCTTATCAAATCTTTGAGAATATTTGATGTGGCTGATTTGACGAGGAATCAGTTTATTCCTATAAGTATCAAGATGAAGGCTGAAGCTGCCATTATTGAGAGAATTCCTACTATGCCTCTCGGTATCAAGATATCACTTGCAAAAATGGTGAGCGGGGAAGTCCTTATAAGGCTTCTGGAAGATGGTAAAAAAGAGGTTGTGGCTGTATGTCTCAACAGCCCCTATATGACAGAAGATGTAATTTTTAAAATTGTCAACAAGGTAACGATCTCCTCACTGGTTATCCGACAGATAGCCAATCACCCAAAATGGTCATGCAGGTATGATTTGCAGTGCTGTCTCATTCGTAACAATCATGCTCCACTTTCACGAGTAGTGCATTTTCTAAAGAATATCAGAACAAATAATCTCAAAGAACTCTATAACGACCCTGAAGTGCCATCAAGCACAAAGCCTTTCATCTACAGAGAGCTTTCAGAGAGGGATGAAAGTTCTCAATGAATCCCTTTTTGATATAAATATTGCCTTATTTTATCCTCAAAAGAAGAAGTCATTATGAATAAGATTAAAAATGGAGTATATAACATCAGTGTGATATTATTGTTTATAACAATGAGAAACTAACTCCCCTATAAAAAACTAAAACCATTAAGGAGGATTTATGAAATTACCTGAATATGTTACCCATGAAGAAGTACGGAGAGTTTGCAAAGAACTTAGGATCAGGGACTGGACGAAATTGAAGAAACCGCAGGTATCGTTGAAGGAGGCGAAGATTATCCTGTCTCATGTGAATACCGAAAATATGAAGACTTCCCTCGAGGACTTCAAGGCAGGGCTCGAAGTGGAGCTTGAACACGGCACGATGTTCAAACCGTTTAATGTTACCAACAATCATCCCATTCTCACTGGAAAGATTGTAATGGCGCACTTTATGGAGACCCTTGACTATTACAAGCGGCTCGAAATAGCTGAAGTTGAAGGCGACCTCATGAAGGCGGTTGTTTCGAAGAACATGGAAAAAATTCAGAAGTATTACAAAAAACTCACTAAGGCAAAGATTGAACTTGGCAGGGCTGAAGCCGGACAGCTGACGAAGTGAGTGAGCTCCTGAAAAAAGGAAAAGCACTATACAAAGTGGACTACAGGACAAAGACGTACCGGTTTTATTAAAGAAGATCCGTAAGGAAGAAGATGCGGAGAGTAAAAGGAAGATAGACGGGTTTAGGATGATATTCAGAGACGGGAAGACTAAAAAATTCAGATACAGGGGCTCATAATGTGTGCTGGCATTCTTTCTCTACAAATGACTCTATGGCAGAACTGAGGTTATTTCTGATGTCGATAAAGTGGATACCATAACAGTTGGTTTTATAAGGAATTTGTTTTTCAAGAACTCGCACGATCTCGGCGGTTACTGTTATATGTTTAGAATCAGGAAGGGAGAATGAGCACATGACGGTGTCGCCTTCAGAAAGAGAAGCATCCGATTGAAGTAACAGTCCTGATGTGCTGATATTTTCTGCATAGCCGGTGAAAGATAATTTTTTTGATGTTCCACGAATTTTTATGCTCATCGGAATCCTGCATGACTTTCTCGGAGCAATATTGAGGAGTTGATGTACTTCCTGCAGGAACACCGCTTTATTTATCGGAATTGAGATAAATGCATTCGCCCTGCACTGTAAACATCGGTCGAGGTTTGACTCAACGTCAGGGCTTACGATAATAATGGAGACATTGCATAATTCACTATCGTTGCGTAGGAGGGAACAGAGAGATTCACCACTCATTTCCGGTGTGTCGAGCTTCGCTATAATGAGATCAGCTTTTTCGGTTCTGTGGATCGCAAGAGCTTCCTTGTTAGAAGTTACTGTGAATGTTCTGATGTGCGACCTGTTGAGAAAACTCTGTTCTTTCTTAAGAGTTCTGTAAATGTCTTCTGGAATAATGACCTTTTTCATAGACACTATTAGTAAAAGTATATATGTATCAGGATATGGCTGTAAAGTGTGAGTGTTCATTATGCTACAATAAACTGGGCAAAAACCGCAGGGTTGAACTGGTGGAACAATAAATGCGAAGAGGGGTTCAATCTTTAATCCCCTCCTTCAATTTCTCTACCACTTCATCAATGGCTACTTTTTTTGCCTCTTTTGTCTTTCTGTCCTTTATTTCGACAAGACTTTCTTTGAGGTTCTTTTCGCCAAGGACAATGTGGGTGGGGATGCCTATTAGATCAGCATCCTTAAACTTGACGCCGGCCCTTTCATCACGGTCATCCATCAACACTTCAATGCCTTTTTCTGTCAAATCCTGATAGAGTTTCTCAGCAACATCAACTGTATTTTTATCCTTCATGTTCAAAGGTAGAATTTCGACATCAAAAGGTGCAATGCTTCTGGGCCAGATTATTCCATCTTTATCATGGTTTTGTTCAATTGCTGCTGCAGCAATCCTTGTAGGGCCGATACCATAACTTCCCATAATAATCGGTTTTTCCTGTCCGTTTTCATCAAGAAAGGTCGCCTTGAGCGGTATTGAGTATTTTGTACCGAGTCTAAAGATATTTCCGACTTCGATAGCCTTTTCAATTCTCAAAGGCGCATTGCATTTCAGGCAAAAATCGCCTGCCTTTGCCACATGTATGTCATGCCATTCAGCATCGAAATCTTTTCCTGGTTTTATCCCTTTTGCATGGTAATGAGGTTTATTCGCACCACTTACATAAACGCCCTGCTTAAGGCAAGGATCAGCAATTATTCTTATTTTGTGATTCATCGGTCCGATGAAACCAGCCTCTACACCGAGTACCTCTTTTACTTCATCTTTATGTGCGGGTCTGTGTTCACCGACAATCTTGTTGAGCTTCTTTTCATGTAACTCCTGGTCTCCTCGCACCAAAGCAAGCACAGGACCATTGTTGCTGATGACGAGGATGCTTTTTATAA
>VGWZ01000206.1 GCA_016873595.1 Nitrospira sp. | reverse complement strand
GGAGGTCTTGCGACAACCCTCAAAGAGATTGCATTGGATTCAGGATACTGTATCATGATTGAAGAAGGGTCTATACCTGTACCATCAGGTGTGAGAGGCGCATGTGAACTGCTCGGGCTTGACCCTCTTTATGTTGCAAATGAAGGAATACTCGTTGCAGTTGTGAAGCCTGATGTGGCAGACGTGCTTGTAACTACCATGAGAAATCATCCATTGGGTAAAGAAACACGGATAATTGGAACGGTGCAGAAAGAACCTGCGGGCATGGTTTTAATGAAAACACATATTGGTGGTACGAGAATCGTAGAGATGCTCTCAGGAGACCAGTTGCCGAGAATATGTTAAGGTATTACAGAAAATTGTCTCAAGATTCATCCATGAAAAATAGAGAGAAAGTTGTTGTCAGATTTAATAATGGGAAGATTCTTAAAGGATATGTGAGAGATTTCACAACTGATTCAAGTGTTTTTCTTTTTGAGGAAACAGACTCTCATGGAGAACAAAGAGTACCAATTAATGAACTTAAGGCAATATTTTTTGTGAGGACATTTGAGGGAGACAGTGAATATAGAGAAAAAAAGACGTACGGTCTCAGGAACAACGTAGGGCGAAAGGTCTACATTAAATTTAATGACGGGGAATCAATGACGGGTTTTATTGAAGGAAAGGTTCCATGGGAGAAGGGATTCTTTATTTCAAATCCCGATAGCAAGGTTAAAGGATTTTACCTGATCCCTACTGACAGTGGGAGTAATAATATAAAGGTTTTTGTTGTGGGGTCATCAATCAAAGATATGACGATAATGCCATAAATTTGTTTTTGTGACATTTACTATTATTTGATGGAGGTTTTCAAATGTTACTTGGTGTGAATGTTGATCATGTAGCGACAATAAGACAGGCAAGAAAGGGTTTTGAACCTGATCCTGTTATGGCTGCAACGTTGGCGATACTTGGTGGTGCAGATGGAATCACCGTTCACCTGAGGGAGGACAGGCGTCATATTCAGGACCGGGATTTGAGGACGTTGAGAGAATTAGTGCCTGTTGAATTAAACCTTGAAATGGCATCAACAAAAGAGATGATAGGCATTGCCACCAGGATAAAACCTGACCTGGTTACACTTGTACCTGAAAAAAGAGAAGAACTTACCACAGAAGGCGGATTGGATGTGAGGTCACAGAAAAGAATTATTTCTGATGCAGTAAAGAAGATTCATAGTACCAATACACCGGTGAGCCTGTTTATAAATCCAGATACTATAAGTATTAACATATCAAAACAGATAGGTGCAGATATGGTTGAAATCCATACAGGAATATATGCAAATACACAAGGGAAAAAACAGGAAGAAGAATTAAGTCGTGTTATTCATGCGGTCAGATATGCATTGGATGTTGGTCTGGTGGTTAACGCAGGGCATGGTCTCAATTATTTTAATGTGGTAAAAGTTGCTTCTATTCAAGGGATTAGAGGACTTTATATAGGACATAGTATTATCTCAAGGGCAGTGTTTGTCGGTATGGAAAAAGCAGTGAGGGAGATGAAGGAGTTAATAAAATAGTCTGCAGTAAAATAAGTGATTGGCTAATGAGAAATGTACTCTCCTT
Organism: Nitrospira sp.; assembly: GCA_016873595.1. Taxonomy (GTDB): domain Bacteria; phylum Nitrospirota; class Thermodesulfovibrionia; order Thermodesulfovibrionales; family SM23-35; genus VGWZ01. The sequence goes on along the minus strand of VGWZ01000206.1, from coordinate 1,733 downwards.
CAACACTTCTGAATATTTCTATGACCGATACAAAAATCGCGAGCACCAGTGGTCCCATTATGATACCGATTAATCCAAAAAGTTTAATTCCACCGAGGATGCTAAAAAAGATAACAAGAACAGGCATCTTTGTTTTGCCGCCTATGATGATAGGCCTCAAAATGTTATCTGCCAGGCTTATCCCGAATATCCCGATGAGTGCAAGAACTACTCCCTTCAATAACGCACCCTTTATAAAAAGATATACAGTGGCAGGCACCCATATCACAGATGCACCGAGGAGTGGAATGAATGAGGCTATGGAAGTTGCCAATCCCCAGAAAACAGGATTAGAGATTCCGAGGAAGTAGAAAGAAGCCCCTGCTATTGTTCCTTGGGCAAGAGAAACAGCTACACCGCCATAAATTGTTGATACTATTATATCCCTTATTTGGATTTTGAGTTTGCCTTTTTGTTCCTTTGAAAATGGCATATAATCACCAATTTTGCTTAAAAAATCAGGGCCGTCCTTAAGAATGAAAAATATGGAAAATACCATAAGGACAAAATTCAAAAATACCGTTACAATATCTCCCAATCTGCTGGTAATTTTGCCAATGATTTCTTTGCCTAATCTCGAGATGCCATCAACGATTGTTTTATCCAGTTCAGCCTCTGTAATGTTTAATGTAGAGGTAATTTTATTCACTACGGTTTGAATGCTTGGGTGATGTATTGAATTTTTTAATTCCTCTAACTTTCCAGTATTCACATATCCTGATATATCCTGAAGTTCATTAACCAGCAAATAGGAAATATATGAAAATGGACCAAAGATAATTAAAAGAATAATACCAAGGGTGATGAGGGATGCTATGGATTTCAATTTTACAAATCTCAAAGTATAGGCATACAGTGGATAAAATACTATGGAAAGGACAATTGCCCATGCAATAGGAAAGAGAAATGGCTGTAATATCTGATAACTTAAATAGCCCAAAAGTAATACGAGGGCTATAAGGGTAATAAAGTAGAACTTATTAGCTGCCATTTCTCCCCTCCATGATATCTCTTCCGTTTTGAAAACTATTTTAAAGCAAGTAGCCTTTTTTTTCAAAAGTTATTGCTGATGGACTGGTATGTAATAACAAGGCGTGGAATGAAGAGAAGTTAAAATACTACAGAGTAAGCAGAAGACAAGAAGTAACCACAAAAGTGAATGACAAACAAGCTGCCTGAATAAAACAGAAATGCCTTGCGTTGATATTATAATAAAGTTTATGATTAAAAAATTGCTTTTTGAAAGGCGGACATGATTTACGGAATAGGCATAGACCTTGTAAAGATTCAACGAATGAAAGAGGTTGTGGAGAAATGGGGACAGAAGTTTCTTGAGAGGGTATTTACAAAAGGGGAGATTGCATACTGTTATGAGAAGAAAGTGCCGTATCTATCGCTTGCCGTTCGTTTTGCTGCTAAGGAAGCTTTGATAAAGGCAATAGGCTCTGCTGTTCCTGTGTCGTTAACCGATATAGAGGTTATGAATGTAGAGACAGGTAAACCCTTATTGAAGATTAATGGGAAACTTGAAGAATTTTTTCAAGAAAAATCAATAATACATGTACACCTTAGCCTAAGCCACGAGCATGAGTATGGCGTTGCATGTGTGGTCTTAGAGCAATAGAAATTCCTCAAAGAAGAGAGACTTTTCTCGATAAATAAATTTCTTTTGAATCTCAACTACTTATAAGCTA
>VGWZ01000205.1 GCA_016873595.1 Nitrospira sp. | reverse complement strand
TTAATCGGCAAACACGGAGAAACAACAAAATTCCATGTCAGGTATTTTGAAATTGAACCTGATGGATACAGCAGTTTTGAGATGCATAAACATGAGCATGTTGTCATATGTGTAAGGGGAAAAGGAAATGTCCTTGTTGGGAAGAAAATCCATGACATGAATTTTATGGATACACTCTACATAGCACCTTACTCACCTCATCAATTGAGAAATCCATTCGATACGCCATTTGGATTTCTCTGTATAGTCAATGCAAAAAGGGACAGGCCTAAAATTCTTGATCACAAATAGAACCACAAAATGTTGTACAAATAACAGATTATACAGGAAGGGCTGGTAAAGAATTTTTATACGACACCTTACAATAAAACCTGTTGAAGCGTAAACGAATAAACCTTTAACTTATAAAGCACTTACGATTGCCATATTAATAATCTTGTCGATTATAAAAATTCTGAGACAGCCCTTCCTGTGTTATCGTAAAAGTTCTTGTCTTATCATATTTAAAAATATTAAGATGTTAAATTGAAAATTATGAGGAATCTTCAACTTGGAACAAGAAAAAAATAAGACATTTATTGATAAAATCTGGGATTTGTTTGCTTCTGTAAAATTTGCGATTATCATTTTTGCTCTCATTTCCCTCACCTCTGTTGTAGGAACAATCTTGGAACAGAGGGCAGAGCCAGCGAAAAACATCCAGATACTCACCCGAATCTTTGGCGAATCTCTTGCTCCAACACTTTACAACATATTCGATAAGACCGGTTTCATGGACATGTATCATTCATGGTGGTTTTTGACTCTGTTGATTCTCTTTTCAGCAAACATTGTCATCTGTTCAATTGACAGACTTCCGAGAATATGGAAGATGATCAGAGAACCAATAAGTCCGCTCACAGAGGAACACCTTGAAAAGGTTTCAATAAAAAGAGAACTTGTAGTAAAAGGAAAACCTGATACGGTGAAAGATTTTGTCACAGGTGCGATAAAGGGTGCAGGTTTCAATTATAATGAATCAAAAGAAGAAAAAGGTTATCAATTCTATTCACAAAAAGGGAGTTTCACCAGACTTGGTGTCTACATAACCCATGTGAGCATACTTCTCATATTAATCGGTGCGCTCATAGGGATTTTTTTCGGATTCAAAGGATTTCTTCCACTCCCTGAGGGGATGAGTTCTTCTGTAGCCCTTTTACATACAAACTCTCTGACCCGGACAGAAGAACATGAAAAAGAAAGAATATTGGATGCGATCTGGACATCTTCAGGGAGTATATCGAGTTCATCCGCAACACTGGGCATGGACGAAAACACTCTGAAGGCGAAGATGCACAAATATGGGATACAGCCACTTGGGTTCACCATCAGATGTGACGATTTTGATGTGTATTTCTATGGAAATTCTGACATGCCGAAGGAATATAAAAGCTGGCTCACTGTAATAGATGGTACAAAAGAAGTATTGAAAAAGACTATAGCAGTAAATGACCCACTTTCTTATAAAGGCGTCACATTTTACCAATCAAGTTATGGTATGATGCCAAATGCTCAGGGAAAATTTATACTGAGGATAACTCCAAAGTTCGGCGCACCAGAGATTAAACAGTTGAATCTCGGTGAGAGATTTGTCATTCCTGGTACAACTATGGAAGGTACCATAAGGGATTTCAGCCCTGCACTTTCGTTTGACAAACAAGGCAGGCCTATCACCTATACAGAGATGATGAATAACCCTGCACTGTTTATAGACTTCAAAGAAGGCGGAAAAGGAAAATACTCAGGATGGATTCTCAAACGGCATCCCACGACAGCAAAGCTGCCAGAAGGTCATAGTGTGGAATTCATAGATCTATGGGGAGTTCAATATACCGGACTTCAGGTTAGAAAAGACCCTGGCGTATGGATTGTATATCTTGGCTGTATTGTAATGTCCATGGGACTTTTTATCGCCTTTTTTATGAGCCATAGGAAATTATGGGTCAGGATTGCTGAAGAGAAAAATAATACAAAAGTAATTATCGGAGCAACCACTAATAAAAACAGGGCTGCATTCGAGGGAAAGATAAATAAGATGATCACCCTTCTCAGTAAAAGGGATGCTGAAACAGGTTCAGCAGGAAGGAGGAAGGTAGATGGATAGTTCCTTTTTCTTTGGAATATCAACCATGGCCTATATCCTTGCCATGATCATCTATATCACTTACCTCGCTTCAGGAAAAAAAGAGATCGGAATCGCAGCCACAACAGTAACCATCATAGGATTCATCTCACATACCCTGGCGATAGGGATGAGATGGAAGGAATTCTATGATTTAAGCGGAATGGGTTTTTTAAGGTCTGTCCCCCTTACGAATCTTTATGAATCAATGATCTTTTTTGTATGGTGTTTGATATTAGGATATCTCATCATAGAATTTAAATATAAAAACCGCTCTTTTGGAGCATTCGTTACACCGATAGCAGGTTTAGCACTTGCATTTATAGATTTATCAGGCATGTCAAAAGAGATACAACCTCTTCTACCAGCACTCCAGAGTAACTGGCTTCTCGCTCATGTGATGATGAGCTTTATCGCTTACGCTGCATTTTCCCTCTCGTTCAGTACAGGTCTTATATACCTTATTCTCACAACAGAAAGAAAAACAGAAAGTGCATATATATTCTGGACATTTACGCTTGGTATCTTCGTCACTTTATTTTTTTTGATGGGCATTGATTTCTTCACATTCAGGGTTGCGGTGAAACCCGAAGTATTTATAAAAAGCTATATGTTCAGGGCTTCATTCTTTAATCCATCAATGGTCGTTAAAATACTGAGCTGGATAGCAATGATAGCTATAATAGTTATTGTCTGGAGATATGGATCTGTCCTTAAAATGGTTATGGACAAATTCGGAATTTCTGCAGAAACCCTTGATGAAATCACCTACAAAAGCATCGCTGTCGGCTTCCCTGTATTTACCTTAGGAGGACTTATCTTTGGAGCTATCTGGGCTGATCAGGCATGGGGAACATACTGGAGCTGGGATCCAAAAGAGACCTGGTCCTTAATCACGTGGTTTGTTTACGCTTTTTATTTACATAGTCGTATGGTAAGAGGATGGAGAGGGAAAAAAGTAGCAATTGTTGCAGTCACAGGTTTTGTGGTTGCAATGTTTACCTATATTGGTGTAAACCTGCTCTTATCAGGGCTTCACTCCTATGGAGATATCAAATAACCTCTTGATAAGAATATGATTTTTAGGCTATTATAGTAGTAAGCATTTCCTTTAAAAAGGCGGAGGTAACACAAATGAACAATATAAAAACACTGTTTCTGCTCGTGACATTGACCCTTATACTCGTCTGGGCAGG
>VGWZ01000204.1 GCA_016873595.1 Nitrospira sp. | reverse complement strand
TGGTATTCCTGTATTGGCTTTATATTCACCTGTTTCTTTTTAAGCATCTCTATTGCATGTACTGCTGCTATTGCCCCTGATAGTGTTGTGGTAAACGGTATCTTGTACTGAAGGGCACTCTGTCGTATCGAAAAAGAGTCCTTCTGTGCCTGTGCTCCGCTGACTGTATTGATCACAAAATGAATCTCCTTGTTCTTAATTAAATCCACTATATGCGGTCTGCCTTCAGTAACCTTATTAATGATTTCAACGTCGAGCCCATGGTTTTTAAGATAATTGGCTGTTCCTCTCGTTGCTATTACAGAAAGGCCAAGTTCAAGCAGCTTTTTCACCAGATGAACTGATGCAGGTTTATCTTTATCCTTCAGACTTATAAATATCTTTCCAGATAAAGGAATTCTGTTACCACAGGCTATCTGGGATTTTCCAAATGCACGGCCGAAATCGTTGTCTATACCCATTACCTCTCCTGTCGATTTCATTTCAGGACCGAGTATCGTATCAACACCATAAAACCTATCAAAAGGAAAACCCGCCTCTTTCACTGCAATATGTGTTACATGCTTTTCTTCTGTAATTCCAAGCTCCTTCAATGTTTTGCCAACTATCACCTTTGCAGCAATTTTCGCAAGCGGTATTCCTGTTGCCTTGCTCACAAAAGGCACTGTTCTTGATGCCCTTGGATTCACTTCAAGTATGTAGATGTCATGGTCCTTCACTGCAAACTGTACATTCATCAGCCCTATGACATTGAGATCTTTTGCGAGTGCTTTTGTCTGTCTCTTTATCTCATCCACAATATCTTGTTTTAAAGAATGCGGGGGCAATGAACATGCAGAATCCCCTGAATGGATGCCTGCCTCCTCAATATGCTCCATCACACCTCCAATGATGACGTCCCTCCCGTCTGAAAGTGCATCAACATCAAGCTCTATCGCATCTTCGAGATACCTGTCCACAAGCACAGGATGTTCAGGAGATGCCTTCACTGCACGTTTCATATAATCTCTTAGAGATTTTTCATCATAGACTATCTCCATAGCCCTGCCCCCAAGCACGTAGGACGGCCTGATCATCACAGGATACCCTATCTTCTCAGCTACATGGATCGCCTCTTCAACAGACATTGAAGTATCACTTTCTGCCTGTTTTAAATTGAGCTTATGGAGGAGTTCCTTGAACCGCTTTCTGTCTTCTGCGCGGTCTATAGAGTCAGGGGATGTCCCGAGGATTTTTACACCCTCCTTCTCAAGTGGTACCGCAAGTTTTAATGGAGTCTGGCCCCCGAACTGGACTATAACACCGTCAGGTTTTTCTGTCTCAATGATATTCAGTACATCCTCTATGGTAAGTGGCTCAAAGTAAAGCCTGTCAGCAGTATCGTAATCCGTGCTCACTGTTTCAGGATTGCAATTCACCATTATTGTCTCATAACCGAGTTCTCTAAGAGCAAATACTACATGCACACAACAATAATCAAATTCGATTCCCTGTCCTATCCTGTTAGGACCAGAACCAAGAATGACGACTTTCTTTTTCTTATTAGGATTTGACTCACACTCGATAATAGGGGCAAAAGATTCACGATTCACGATGCATGATGCATGATTTTTTTCATCCTGTATCCTGTATCCTGTATCTTGCATCCTGTAGTACGGTTTCTCATACGTCGAATAGAGATATGGTGTGTATGCAGCGAACTCTGCCGCGCATGTATCAACCATTTTATACACAGCATGCACGGTGTATTTTTGACGTAAATGTCTTATTTCAGCTTCATCTACATTGAGGAGTTCTGCAATCCTTTTATCCGAAAAACCATATCCTTTTACTTCCGTGAGAAGGTCATCAGGAATGAGATATGGTGCGAGACTGAGGCTCATCTCTTTTTTAATACCTTTTGCATAATCTTTTATTTTCTCTTCCATATCTATTATCTGCTTAATATTGTAAAGAAACCATGGGTCTATCCAGGTAAGTTCATGTATCTCCTGGACACTCATCCCCTCTCTCAGTGCCTGAGCAATATACCACACTCTTTCGGCGTTCGGAGTTTTAAGCTTTGCCTTTATCGTGCGCATATCCGCATAAAAGTTTTCAAAGCCGTAACTCCCAATCTCAAGGCTCCTTATCGCCTTCTGGAGAGATTCTTTAAATGTCCTTCCTATAGACATAACCTCTCCGACAGATTTCATCTGTGTCGTGAGTGTTGGGTCTGCCTCAGGAAACTTTTCGAAGGCAAAACGTGGAAACTTTGTTACCACATAATCTATTGTTGGTTCAAATGATGCAGGGGTTTCCCTCGTGATATCATTCGGGATTTCATCAAGAGTAAGCCCTACTGCAAGCTTTGCTGCAATCTTTGCTATAGGAAATCCAGTTGCCTTTGACGCAAGTGCTGAACTCCTCGATACCCTTGGGTTCATCTCTATAACTAACATCTTCCCGTCTTTCGGGTTAAGGGCAAACTGGATATTTGAACCACCAGTATCAACGCCTATTTCACGAATAATGGCAACAGATGCATCACGCATCCTATGATATTCTTTATCGGTGAGAGTCTGGGCTGGTGCAACGGTAATCGAATCACCGGTATGGATGCCCATCGGGTCAAAATTTTCTATGGAGCATATAATCACCACATTGTCTTTCCCGTCACGCATCACTTCAAGTTCATATTCCTTCCATCCAATGACCGATTCTTCAACAAGCACTTGGTGAACAGGGCTCAGTTTCAGGCCGCGTTCAAGCAGTTCCTTATATTCCTCTATATTGTATGCGATACCTCCGCCGGTGCCTCCAAGGGTGAACGAAGGCCTGAGGATTGCAGGGAATCCTACATGCCCTATTGCATCAAGCCCTTCTTTTAAAGAGCCAACGTATGCACTTCCTGGAACTTCTAATCCTATTTTTGTTATAGCATCTTTAAAAAGTTCCCTGTCCTCTGCTTTTTTTATTGCATCGAGCTTTGCGCCAATCAGCTCGACTCCATACGTATCAAGAATCCCTCCCTCGGCAAGCTCGACAGCCAAATTTAAAGCAGTCTGTCCACCCATTGTAGGAAGAAGGGCATCTGGTCTTTCTTTTTTTATTATCAATTCGAGGATATCAGCAGTGAGTGGTTCAATATATGTTGCATCAGCCATTTCAGGGTCTGTCATGATTGTTGCAGGATTTGAGTTGACGAGTACAACCTTGTATCCTTCTTCACGGAGTGCCTTACAGGCCTGAGTCCCTGAATAGTCAAACTCACATGCCTGGCCTATGATAATAGGGCCAGAGCCGATGAGGAGAATCTTCTTAATATCTTTTCTTTTGGGCATTTAAATAGCTTAGAATAAAAGTCTGTCATTCCGCACTTGATGCGGTCTA
>VGWZ01000203.1 GCA_016873595.1 Nitrospira sp. | reverse complement strand
GGCAATAAAAATCTCTGCATCTGGTATTATAATTCGCTTCATAGGAACAAACCTCCTCACAAAATTGATTTGTTCCTAATATAACACAATCTGATAATATACGCAATTATTTATGTCGTTTCATATAACTTCGCTTCTGCTTCGAGATTTTAAAAGTAAAAAAAAGGCCTCAAGTACGCAAAGCATTAAATTATTTGGCACTCAGCCAATCTGCCAGTTGTTTAGAGTCTCTTTTCGTCAATTTTCATAATCTTTCATAAGAGAGACCGTTAACTCATGTTGAAGCAATTCGAGGTCAAGACGTTTCTTCCTGATGTGTTCACCGATGTTTTTAGGCAAAACTGGATATCCTTAAAAAGATGGACGATTGGTACGAATAAGGTTATAATGTTTTTGTACAGGAGCAACATTGAGTTTATTGATTGAAAGAAAACTCCGCCAATAATCTTGATTCCCCTCTTGAACGATTCGTATTCTTGACATTCTTTCATATAGGGTACATAATACCTTATGTCAGAATTGATATGGGATTTCAAATCTTCAGATGAAAGCGGAGGGATTATAGAGCAAAAGATATGGGCTGTTTCAAAGACGGGGAAGAACCTATTCGGCTACAAGTTTTCACTCTGCTATATTAAAGACGGCAAAAGGATTCTCTGCTATGACAATGGAGAGAATAAACCTCCTCACAAGCATTACAGAGATAAGGAATATCCTTATAACTTTAAGGATATGTGGACTTTGCTAACCGATTTTTCTATAGATTTAGAAAAAGCCAAAAGGGGTGAGATATGAAAATAAGAAAGATTGAGATAGGGATTAAACCTCTTAAAGAGAGTTTGCATGAGTTTGCTACTGTCTGGGACAAATTGCAGCGTGGAGGAAAGGTTGAAAAGAGAAGTGGTATCTATTTTGAATCAATAGATGCCATGAGGAAAGTTTTAACTAATAAAAGATTAACTATATTGAAAGTAATTAAAGAAGATGAACCCAACTCAGTTTATGCGCTGGCAAAACTGTTAGGTCGGGACTTAAAGAATGTGAATCAAGATTTAAAGATGTTGGTTGATATTGGCTTGGTTACTGTTGAGCCAGTTAAAGATGATAAAAAAAGGATTGTTCCCCATGTTGAATATGACAAAATTCTTTTAGAAATACCAGTCTGATTTATAATTCCAAAGTTTTATAAATCTGGAGCCAAGACGAAACTGTGGTAGAACTTTAATCTTCGTGAAGAAATCAATAAGAGTTAAGATATTGAAATGAGGAAAATCGGTACCCCCTATCATCTTTGCTAACTCATGTTGAAGCAATCCGAGGTCAAGACGTTTCTTCCTGATGTGTTCACCGATGTTTTTAGGCAAAACTGAATATCCTTAAAAAGATGGACGATTGGTACGAATAAGGTTATAATATTTTTGTACAGGAGCAACATTGAGTTTATTGATTGAAAAGATAAAGAGCCTTGCAAATCAGATTGGCAGGCCGTTAAGACTCATGGAGGTATGCGGGACACATACTGTCGCAATATTCAGGTATGGTATAAGGGATATCCTGCCAAAAAACATTACTCTCCTGAGCGGCCCGGGCTGTCCTGTATGTGTCACCCCGGTAAAGGATATTGAAGCTGCTATTGCTCTATCGAAGATGAATAATGTTGTCCTTACCACATTTGGAGATATGATGAGGGTGCCGGGGAATAAGCAGTCTCTTAATGATGTACAGGCAGAGGGAGCTCATATAAGAATTGTATATTCACCAATAGATGCATTAAAACTTGCATCAGAAGACAAAGAGAAGAAAATTGTGTTTTTTGCAACAGGTTTTGAGACAACTTCACCATCAGTTGCGGGAACGCTCTTCGAGGCAGAAAGGGCTGGGGTTAAAAATTTTTATATATACTCAGCACATAAGACAGTTCCTCCAGCACTGAAAGCCCTTCTGAATTCTGATGACATAAGGGTAGATGGTCTTATTCTTCCCGGACATGTGAGTACGATTATAGGAAGTAAGCCCTATGAATTTATCGCATCTGATTACAGAGTGCCATCGGTCATCACAGGCTTTGATGCAGAAGATATTCTTCAAGGTATTATGATGCTCCTTGAACAGATTGATTCTAAAAGGGCAACTATTGAAATTCAGTATAAAAGGGCTGTAAAAGAGGACGGAAATAAAAAGGCTCTCTATCTTATGAATCAATATTTTGAACCATGTGATGCAGACTGGAGGGGAATCGGGATGATCCCCCAGAGCGGACTGAGATTGAGAGATAAATTTAGCCAGTGTGATGTGAATAATGTATTCTCTATTGATATTCCTGATTTTGAAGAGCCCAAGGCCTGCCAGTGTGGCTCTGTCCTCAGGGGCGTAAAAATACCAACAGATTGTCCCCTCTTTGGAAAGACGTGTACACCTGAAAAACCAGTAGGTGCATGTATGGTGAGTACAGAGGGAAGCTGTGCAGCATATTATACGTACGGGATGTATAGATAACGGGCTGCAGTACAAATGAAGTTTTGCAGCAATTTAGGCTTTAACCATTTATGCTGTGATAGCGGATGTAAAACCATTCTCAAGCAACTACTGATTCCTGTGCATTTTGGATAATGATCTTAGGATTTGGACTTTTTGGAGGAATGGGCAATCCTTTTTCTCTTAACAAATTGATGTGCTCTATCATTCCCCACTTTGCTTTATAAAGGCAATCCTCAATAGAATGTCCTATCCCTGTAAAACCTTCTAAATCTGGAGAATAAAACCCAAAGTAGTCTGGTTCTTCAGTAGCTTCAATTACCAATGAGTATTCTAACTCGATCATTTTTATACCTCCAACGCTTTTACTTCTTTATACCTGCTGCCTTTAGTATAGCATGACAAGTGCCTTTAGGAACTTCCTTTGATCCGTGATAATCCACTCGAATCAAGTTATTCCAACCAGGTTTTCCATAATATCTTATAGAACCTTTTTCTTTTACAATTCTAAATCCATTCTCTTCCAATAATCTAACCAGTTCGCTAAATTTCATTTGCTGTTCTCATTTATATAAAAATATTATACCCCTTCTTTTAAAATTGGTCATATGTACGCTAACGTTTCCGTTGCAAAAGAAGCCTTCAAGGTTTGGACGTAAGTCTTTTGCAACGTGTTGAGACTGTTGAAAAAGTCTTTTTGGTAATCACACATCTTTCATACAGGATATTTTTAAAATCCCTTTTTTAATTTTTGCCTTGTTTATCTAAATAAAACCTAAATTGAGCGATTCTTTTTTGCTCAGAGTTTTCATCTACTAAAATTCATCAATCTTATCGTTTTGAGGTAGTACCAACCTCTATAACGGAATTTTTTGAATCAAAAATATTACATTTTGCTTC
>VGWZ01000202.1 GCA_016873595.1 Nitrospira sp. | reverse complement strand
AGTGCAACCCTAACTCTGCCTGAATCAATATATTTATCAATATCATCCTGTCTTTCTGCATTATGAATAACGGTGAAATAGCCTGATGCACTGAACCCTGAAATAAGTTCTCTGCTTAAACTGCTCTTATCCCGGTCATAGACGATTGTGGTGAGGTTATTTACATCAAGGCTTATTGCATAGCCAAAGATAAAAAGGAGTATTACAGGCATTAAAAATGCCACAGCAAGGCTCAATGGGTCCCGCCATATCTGGATGAGCTCTTTTTTTACTATTGCCTTAATTCTTAAAAGTTTCATATTATAAAATTTTGGTTAACCCCTCACTTCCCCCCCTTGGTAAGGGGGGATACAGAGGGGTTATGAAACCTCTATCAACGTCACAAATACATCCTCAAGAGAGGGCACAATCTTCTCAATCCTATTAACCATGATATTTGAATCTGTAAGTATCCTCTTGATTTGCGGAATAGCCAGTTTAGCATCATCAACAGTTGCGTGCAAAAGACTTCCAAAGATTGCTGTTTCAATCTTATTTTTCTCTATAACTTCCATCGCATCAACAACCCTATCAACCTCAATCTCCAGGACATCACGTTTCATGTATTCCTGCTTCAATTCATTTGGCGTCCCTTCAGCAATAATCCTCCCTCTGTATATAAGTGCAAGCCTGTCACAATAATCAGCCTCGTCCATGTAATGGGTTGTGACAAAAATAGTCGTTCCTGCCTGTGACATCTCATAGATAAGATTCCAGAAGTTTCTCCTTGAGATCGGGTCAACTCCTGATGTTGGTTCATCAAGAAAGAGGATTGGCGGTTCATGAAGAATGGCACAGCCAAGGGCAAGCCTCTGTTTAAATCCTCCTGGAAGATTTCTTGTGAGAGCATTCCTCCTATCCTTAATCCCTGCCATTTCTAAAACCCATTCCCTTCTCTCCTTCCTTTTCTCATGTGAAACTCCATAAATTCCACTAAAAAAATTGATATTTTCTTCTACTTTGAGGTCATCATAGAGAGAAAACCTCTGAGACATATAGCCTATATGTTTTTTTATTTCTTCAGATTCTTTCATGACGTCATACCCGTTAACAAAACCGTTCCCGCTGGTGGGGAGTAAAAGTCCACAAAGCATCTTAATGGTTGTTGACTTGCCTGCGCCATTTGGCCCAAGAAATCCAAAGATTTCACCTTTTTCAATACGCAAGCTTATGTTGTCCACAGCTACAAAATCCCCAAATTTACGAGTCAATCCCTCAACCTTTACTGTAAAGTTTTTTTCTTTCACTTCCCTTCCACCATCGAAATAAAGACATCCTCAATTGAAGGCAAAATCTCCCGGTAATCTTTTATCTCTATTCCCCCATGCCTCAACTGAGCAATAATGCTCTCCACCTTCTCCCTTTCTTCAATGGTAACATGGAGTCTGTCACCATAAATATTTACCCCTTTAACACCTTCAATCTCCTTCACAATCCCTTTCGCGGTTCTCGTATCATCAGACCATAGTTCTATCATTGGCATGCCAAGTGACTTTTTAACTGCCATTGGTTCATCCTTCATCAACAGCCTTCCTCTATACATAAGACCTATCCTTGTGCATCGCTCTGCCTCATCAAGATATGCAGTAGAAATAAAGATTGTTACTTTTTCCTTCAGAAGGTCATAGAGGATTCTCCAGAAATCTCTTCGCGAAACAGGATCTACACCGTTAGTCGGTTCATCCAGAAATAACACTTCAGGTGTATGAATAAGGGCACAGGCAAGGCCGAGCTTTTGCTTCATCCCTCCTGAGAGCTTCCCAGCAAGTCTCCCTTTAAAAGGAGTGAGGTTGCTAAAACCTAAAAGTCTATCGATCCGCGCAGGCCGTTCACTTTTCGGCACTTCATAGAGGTCTGCATAAAATAGTATATTTTCCATCACCGTAAGGTCTTCATACAGTCCGAATCTCTGAGACATATATCCAATTTTTTCCTTTATCATTTCGCTTTCTTTAATAATAGAATGACCAGCAACCCATGCCTCACCTGATGTTGGCTCCATAATTGCTGTAAGAAGTCTCATTGTTGTTGTCTTTCCTGCACCATCTGGTCCGACAAGTCCAAATAATTCACCTCTTTCAACCTCAAGGTTGAGATTATCAACAGCGATATTGCCATTAAAGACTTTTGTCAGATTTGATGTTTTTATTGCTATAGTGTCATTCATCTCAACAATATCCTCACATCTGCAGGCATCCCCGGTTTTAGCTCATCGTTAATATTTTTCAACATTACCTTCACCCCAAAAACAAGCTTCACCCTTTCCTCTTGTGTCTGAACATACTTCGGAGTAAACTCTGCTTCTGATGAGATGAAGGTGACCGTACCTTCGTATGTCTTTCCCGGGTAAGAGTCAGTGGTAACTTTTGCCTTCTGTCCGAGCTTTACATGACCAAGTTTATCTTCCTTCACATATACCTTTATCCACGGATTCTCAAGGTCTCCTATGGTATATAAAGGAACTCCCGGAGCAACAATTTCGCCAAGCTCAATATTCTTTCTCAAAATCACACCTGAAAATGGGGCATAGATTGTAGTATCCTTTAGCCTTTCTTCTGATGCAGCTAATGCTGCCCTTGCCTGTTGAACACGATTCTCTGCCGCTGTTATCTCCTCTTTTCTCGGTCCTTCCCTCACAAGGCTTAATGTTTCAAGGGCTTTTTTATGCTGAGAGATTGCTACATCATATGTCCGTTTAGCTGCATCCATCTGCTGGGCAGATATCGCATCATTTCTGTAAAGGGCTTCGTACCTCTCGTAGTCCTTCTTTGCTTTGATAAGTTCTGCCTCTGCAGAGCTCACATTTGTCCTTACCTGTTCAATCTCTTGAGTCCTTGAACCTGCTCTTAATTCCGCAAGCCGTGTCAAAGCTTCTTGCAAAGATGCTCTGTTCTGTGTAACAATGCTTGCAAGTTCAGCATTGTCAAGCCTGGCAAGTATATCTCCTTTTTTGACCTTATACCCCTCATCTACCAAAAGCTCCCCAACCTTCCCGGAGAGTTTGAAACCAATATTTGCCTCTGTCGCCTCAACATTACCTGAGAGTACAATCACCCCTTCCTCATGCTTGTTACTCAAACGACTTACAAGAAAAATAGATATGCATACTCCAATAAGAACTCCAATAATTATAAATTTCTTTCTTATCATTCCAATCTCCTCCCATTAACTCTTTTAAAAACCTTCCCTACCTCCTGAGTAAATGCTTAATAACTATATAAATTACACATAATGGTTTCCATATGTCTATATCAGACATGACTTCACTGTTTGATTAATTTAATCCCTGATGTTATCCTGATTTTAAGGCTCTTTCGTAAAAAAGTTGAAATAAGGCCAATAAGAATGAAATAGCTTCAGTGGAAAGAAGCACATAAAGTGAATGAAAATGTCATTCCCGCGCAGGCGGGAATCCAGACGTCGTCCCTGCGAAA
>VGWZ01000201.1 GCA_016873595.1 Nitrospira sp. | reverse complement strand
AGTTATAATAAACTACTATTTAGTGGTTTGGAAGTCAAGAAATGAAGCAAAAAAACAGACTCCTTGAAATGTATCACACATTATATCGTGAATTCGGGCCTCAGCACTGGTGGCCTGGTGAGACACCATTTGAAATTGCAGTTGGTGCGATACTCACGCAGAACACAAATTGGGGGAATGCAGAGAAAGCAATTAATAATTTAAAAAAAGAGCATCTTCTGAATGCGAAGAAAATCCATCTTATCACAGCTAAGAAGCTCGCTTCGTTTCTTAGACCTGCAGGGTATTTCAATATTAAGGCAAAAAGACTTAAGTCTTTTATCAATTTTCTTATGAATGACTATCATGGAAGCATGAACAAAATGAGGGATGAAGATATGCATATCTTACGGGAGAAACTCCTTTCGGTTAACGGCATTGGTCAAGAGACGGCAGATTCAATCCTTCTCTATGCCCTTGAAAAACCTGTCTTTGTCATAGATGCCTATACAAAAAGAATTCTCTCTCGTCATAGTTTTCAGGAATATAATAAACCATATAAAACATTTCAGGAGTTTTTTCACTCATCTTTGAAAAAGGACATAATGTTGTTTAATGAATACCATGCACTCTTTGTAAAAGTGGGAAAAACATTCTGCAAACGTAAAAACCCTCTTTGCGAGAAATGCCCTTTACTCAAATTTATCTAAAAATGAGCAGGGTATGGTATTTAAGCGGTAAAATGCAATTGAATAAAGCAGACATTGCTCAAAAATTTATTTAACCTGCCTACCGGTAGGCAGGCTCGATGGATTATTGAGATTATTTTTATATGTTTTATGGATAAAAATATACGGTATACCATTAGTTAAAGGTACACTAAGGTATCGAAAAATAAATTTTTTCACAACATCTGCTTTATTAGGAGGTAGGAAAATACTATGGCTTATCTAATATTGAGAGTAATGATTAACGCTCTTGCTATCGTGGCTGCTGTGAAACTTGTAGATGGGATCACTTTTACTGGTGAGTGGTGGAAGATGATCATAATCGGTGCAATCTTCGGGATTGTGAATTCATTTATAAAGCCGATAGTAATGTTTTTTACTTTTCCTTTCATCGTTTTTACACTCGGACTTTTTACCCTGATAATAAATACTCTCATGCTTCTCCTCACTGCCTCTCTCTCAAGCTCTCTCAATCTTGGCCTTCATATAAATGGCTTCTGGCCTGCGTTCTGGGGAGCCCTCATCGTGAGCATCGTAAGTATGCTTCTTTCATGGATTACCGGAGCGAGAAAAATAAAGTATTATAGAAGTACCGATAGATAAAAATACAATTAATACAATCGCATTAAATAAAATATCATTGAGATGATAGAAACAAATAGATGCTGAAACAAGTTCAGCATGACAAAATTAAAGTGTCATTCCGAACTTGTTTCGGAATCTAAGGCTACCAATGCGTTCAGTACCGGATTAAAGTAAATGGACAGATTCAGGCTAAGAACCTCCTTTTCACCCAAGGGTGACCAACCAAAAGCCATAAAAGAAATTACAAAAGGTATCGAAAAAGGGCTTCAACACCAGGTGCTTTTAGGCGTAACCGGTTCTGGCAAGACATTCACCATTGCAAATGTGATTGCGAATATAAACAAGCCCACTCTTGTCATTGCCCATAACAAAACACTTGCTGCACAGCTTTATGGAGAATTTAAAGAACTCTTTCCAGAGAATGCTGTTGAGTTCTTTGTCAGCTACTATGATTACTATCAACCTGAGGCGTATATCCCCACAACTGACACATACATAGAGAAAGACGCTCTCATAAATGATGATATAGACAGGATGCGACATTCCGCCACAAGGGCTGTTCTCGAAAGAAGAGACACGATTGTTGTTGCTTCTGTATCCTGCATTTACGGTATCGGCTCACCACAGGACTATATGGACATGCATCTGGTTATAGAAGAAGGGATGCGGACTGAGCGTGATGAAATACTGAGAAGACTTGTGGAGATGCAGTATACGCGCTCAGATACTGAATTCAGAAGAGGTTCATTTAGAGTCAGAGGCGATATTGTAGAGATCTATCCATCCTTTGCACTGGATAAAGGAATACGTATAGAGTTTTTTGGTAATGATATTGATGCACTCCATGAGTTTGACCCTTTAACAGGTGAAAGAATAAGAAAGATCGAGAAACTTGCACTTTTCCCGAATAGCCACTGGATAACACCGAGGGAAAGGCTTGAGCCAGCACTAAAGGGAATAGAAAAAGAAATGGAGGAGAGGAGAGAATATTTTTTGAGAGAGGGGAAACCCCTTGAGGCACAGAGGATTGAACAGAGGACAAGATTCGATTTAGAGATGCTCAGGGAATTCGGCTATTGCCATGGCATAGAGAATTATTCGAGACATCTTACTGGAAGGGCTCCTGGAGAACCTCCATATACATTAATAGATTATTTCCCTGAAGACTTTCTGATAGTAATCGATGAATCTCATGCAACAGTCCCGCAGATAGGAGGTATGTATGAGGGTGACCGCTCAAGAAAGCGGACCCTCGTTGACTTTGGCTTCAGACTGCCTTCTGCACTGGATAACAGACCTCTTACATTCACTGAATTTGAGCACAGGGTAAACCAGGCAATTTATGTATCTGCAACTCCAGGATCTTATGAAATCGGGAAAACAAGAGGCCTGGTGGTTGAACAGATCATCAGGCCCACTGGCCTTATAGACCCGAAACTGATTGTACGGCCGGTTTCAGGGCAGGTGGATGACCTTTTAGGTGAGATAAGAAAACGTGCAGAAAAAGGTGAGAGAGTTCTTGTGACCACACTTACAAAAAAGATGGCAGAGGATTTAACTGATTACTATGCTGACCTCGGAGTGAGGGCACGGTATCTTCATTCAGACATTGATACCCTTGAGCGTGTTGAAATACTCCGTGATTTACGGCTCGGGAATTTTGATGTGTTGGTTGGCGTGAATCTTTTAAGAGAAGGTCTTGATCTGCCTGAGGTTTCGCTCGTTGCAATACTTGATGCAGACAAGGAGGGCTTCCTCCGGTCAGAACGTTCATTAATCCAGACATCAGGCCGTGCTGCGAGGAATATCAATGGAGAAGTAGTTCTCTACGCAGATACTACCACTGGCTCAATGAAGAGGGCTCTTGAAGAGACGAACAGGAGGAGAAAGATACAGGAAGAGTATAACAAAAAAATGAAGATTACACCTGAGACGGTAAAGTCCAATATCAAGAATATATTGAGTTCTATCTATGAAGCAGATTACTGGACTGTGCCTGTAGTCGCAGAGGAGAAGGCTGAATATAGGTATGATGATGAGACCTTGAAGAGGCTTGAGTCTGAGATGAAAGAGGCTGCAAAGAGGCTTGAATTTGAACGCGCTGCAAAGATAAGGGATAAGATGAGAGAGATTAGAAGCAAAATGGTAGAGGTGGGAATAAAAGATTAATAATTACTAGGGTTTCT
>VGWZ01000200.1 GCA_016873595.1 Nitrospira sp. | reverse complement strand
AAATATCCCTTTTAATGAGATTATCGAAAAATACTATCCAGACCTTACCATTGAAGATATTAGGCCTGTGCAAAATATGGTCCGACTTAGTCCGCTCTGAAGAAATAGAGAACTTAAGTTATTAATATATTAATATAAGGAGATTATAAATGAAATTAAAGGCAACCATTGAATTGTGGCAGAAGGAAAAGTGGTGTATCGCTAAAATGCCTGAACTTGATTTTATAGCGCAAGGTAAAACTATGGAAGAGGCTAAGGCAAATCTCAGCGAGGTTATTCGAATCCAATTTGCTGAGATGAGAGAAATGGGGACACTTGAAGACTATCTCGCTGAATGCGGCTTTATAATTAAGGATGATACTATAGAACCAGAAAATGAGATTGTCGGATTTGAAAAGCAGGTGCTCCAGGTTGCCTGATGCCAAGAATATATCCTACCGACTGGAAGACGCAAATCAAGATTTTCGAGTTGTATGGTTGTAAGTATAAAAGAAAAGAAGGCTCTCACCATGTTTTAACCTGTCCAGGCGCAAAACGTGCGGTAGTCATTCCTGAATATGATGAGGTTGATGTCGAAATAATCAAAAATAATATGCGGACTGTAAACATGAGCAGAGAAGAATATTTTGAGTTGCTAGGAAAAGTTTAGAGAAGTAATTCGTACTTTTTTCTAAAAGAGAATGAGGATAGAGAGAGGATATTCAAATATTACAGATATATTAGGATATGGAGTCCTTTGAGGAAAATGCCATCAAGTAAAAAGCGGACAAAAGAGTTAAAAACTGATTTTTCAAGACGCGACCCCCCATGTGGTCCTACTACTCAATATCGACTTTCAACGGGACTGGAGATCAGACTTTTACAAGAAATTATGGAATCATTGTTGGCATCGTAGAATATTAAATGCTGATAACTTAATATTTATTGGGTTTGGTTTTCCATCAACTGACATGCATACCCGCATACTTTTCGAAAGTGCAGCTCGAAAAAGAAATGGATTTAAGAATATAGTCCTTTGTTACAAAGGCAATAACAAAGATGCTTTTCATGTAGCTTCATCTATGTTACGGAATAAAAAGCGGCCAGTTGTATTTTCGAATGGTCTTGACGAGATTATGGAAAACATTGATGGAGTTCTTATCAAATTGAATGAGTAAAAAGGCGTGGTTGTATTTTTCAGCTTTCAATGGATAATCCGCAATCATCACGTTTTATTAGAAGCTAAACTTGTGTGTACTTCGAACTCAGCATAACGCCTTCAAAGTGTAATAGTAGGATGAAGAAATCAACAATGTAATTTATAATTTACATTGTCTGTAAGGTCAAATTTTATTTTTTACATTTTAAATTTCCTCGATTGCATGTAAACAATCATCAATGAGTATCAAATGTTTGGTGAAGGCAGCTACGAGTAACCTATAGTGGTCGACTGTCAAATTTCCAGAAATTGCCTGTCCCCATTGTTTTACAGTTTCTTGAACTATATTCTTGCTTTGCTCTATCATAGCTTCTCGCAAAGTTTTATTGTTGAGTTGTTGTAATTTTTCCACTTCAATTTGCAAAAGAAAATGCCTATGATACTGCTTGACAGCTTCCTTTACGTGGGTTTTCCTTTTTTCTAATGCCTTATCTTTAGTTAAAACTGCAACAACAACTGTTCCTAAAATCGCAAAAATTGCTACTGGAGGAAAAACATGTAACAAGGCATAAGTTAACGTATGCCAGCCGGCAGCCAAACCTATGGTTCCCGCAATAGCCCCTGAAATACCAACAGCAAAAGTTTGCTCTGCGGCACCCAACTCAAACCCTATACTGATAGGTAGCTTTTTCCCATACATAGACGCAAAAGCTTTTATTTTTGACAAATCAGGAGCTTGAATTTTTATCTCTTTTTCCCAACTTCCCTTATATTGTTTATGTGCTTTTTTCATGATTTTGGCTATGTCCTTGCTAACTTCTTTTGGCGATAAATGCTTGTCGAGCAATTTCTCCACAATACCGTGCGTATCTACCAATTCTTTATCATCCATCACCATACTTAACCCAACGGTTTCCAAGCCTTCCTTTACTAATTTTTTTGATATATTTAGGATTGATCCCATTTTCTTTGTGGTATCCCTCAAGCCTGAATACCATGTGGCATCTTGTTCCAGTTCCTGATTAATTATTTCTGCCTTGGCTCTAAAGTAGTCATCCAAGGCATTAGAAATAATGTCAAAGAATTGCTCAGTCAAATTGAAAGCAAATTTCCACAGGGCATTTTCTCTAACTGCCATCATCTCAGAATATGAAAGATAACTGCTGGAATGGGCTTTTACTTCGACACTTTCTTTGTACAGCAGATATTTTAGATTTTTGAAATCGCCTTTTGAATTTTGTATCTGGAGATGTATATCCTTAACACATTCATTTAATGCTTTTTTAATTTCATCGCCCTTTTTTTGATCGACCTTCTTTAATTCACTGAAAACTTCAGAAAAGGAAGATAAAGTCGTTATCTTTTCCAATAATGAGTCTATATCAATGCCCATAGCTCCCTCTATGCAGATAGGGTATATGCAACTTTTTTGTATATAGATTTGGCAGGCTGAATCAATCTTTGGGTATATTCAAATGCCTTATCAGGCTTTTCGATAACCTTTGCCACGGCAACAGCAGTCAAAAACCCTGCGACACATCCAATCCATGCTGGACCACCTATTAATTGACTAACCAGAAAGAAACTTCCCGAAGCAATTGACCCCCTGCCTGCCTGAACTAATATTTCTTTCTTGTTTTTACTTTTATAAATGGCATAAACCATGCTACCAGCAGCGATGGGCATGAGTGCTGGATTAGCATAAACTAAAGAAGATAAAAGACAACCGCTTGAGATGTATGAAAGTCTTTCATATTCCACTTTTTTCCCTAAAATTATACAACTCAATAAAGCCAATGAACCACCTAATAATTCTGCACCATTTATTGTTAATGCGTCTGCAAGAAAAGCCCTTGATATTCCGATATTAGAGACTAAAGAGCCTATACTGTCAAACTGTTCAGGAGACAAAGTAAAAAAAGGATTGATACCTGAAACTGAAGCTGTGTCTCTTAGTAAATGTTCGGTAGCTTGTCCAAGTTCTTGTGCCCAAGAATCATCTATTTTCACATCCTGAACAGATTTAAAAGCCCCCCATACCGAATGTTGTCCATCAAGCAAATGGTGGTATGCAGAACCCCCTATATGGTTTTGATTAAAAATAGCGTCTACAGCACGATCGTAGTCATCAAAATTCTTATTAAAAGTATCGGCTAACCATTGTGCTAATTCATGTCCTCGTTGCCCCTGTTCACCAATTACTCCTTGAACTGCAATAAACGGAGATGCCTTATCTTTGGCCTTTAAGTCTAAATCAAAATCTCTTAATTTCTTTCTGATTTTATCCATATAATTATAAATATATACGATCCATAGATGTTGTCAAGGCTTTTTCTCAAACCGGTTAGGACATCACCAGCTGATTAAGCTTTTTCCTGATGTAAGATGGAACTTTTTCCAGATGCCATACATTCTTAAGCA
>VGWZ01000199.1 GCA_016873595.1 Nitrospira sp. | reverse complement strand
GGTTGAACAGCAATTCCAAGGGTATGTGTCCTGCTCCTGCCATCCATTGTGAATATATGAACCCTATCTTCATCCTCATCTATCAATCTCTCAATCTTTCTTTTGACATACCTTAGTTCGCCATCTGTCAGGAAACATTCGTAAACAGACTTCTGACCCCCGGTGCTGTACCCTTTGAGGAAGTGCCGCACACGATTAAGTCTTCTGTCGTTTGTAATGTCATAGGCTATGAGATAAAGCGTCCTTTCCATGTTTTTCTTGTTGTCATTCCTGGCTTGACCAGGAATCCAGTGGTGCTCTGTTTTCACTGAGACGATGTCTGGATTCCCGCTTTCGCGGGAATGACTGTTTAGTTTTGAATACATGATAAAAGGGATTGCAGGTAGTTGTCAGCAAAAGAAATATTGCGACAATATTTTTATTCAGTTGTCAAAGAACAAACCGTTAATCAGGCGAATGGTCAAAAATCACCACATCACCTGTCACAGGACTTCTGTATATCAATTTCCTTGCCTTACCGTGGAGAGCATGAGCGATTTTAAGATAAAGCCAAACAGGGGCCTGACCTGTAAGGATAACGTCATTTCCTTCCCCTGCAAGGGTAAGGGCTTTTTGGATATAGGAGTCGAGGTCTGAGAGTTTAGCGTTTGAGATGTAAAAAGATGAAAGATCAATATTAACCTCAGCCATCTTTAGGGCTACTCCTTTCCCAATTCAATGCCAAGTCTTTTTGACCACTTCTGTATATATTCCCTATCAAGGTGTTCTTTTTGGATTTCAAGTATCTTCTGTGCATCGAGTTTGTCCTGCTCTCTACCGCTTAAAAGTTTCAAGATTATCAAATCTTCAGGAGCTGAGATATTGATGGAAAAATCGTCAATGTTAACTGTTTCTTTTCTTCTCAGGGCTTCTTTTTTAAAGTCATCATCAGCAAACAGAAAATCAACAGAAACGTCAGCATTGCTTTTTAATGTTGCCCTTAAAAATGATATCTTTCCGAATATCATTGGTTTGTCATGTATAAAAACAAACCTGCTGCTTTCAATGAGTTTGTGTTTGAGGGTATTGAAATCATCTAATCCAATCGCAACCAGAAAATCTATATCAACCGTCGCCCTGGGTTCAGCCCATATCCCGACAGCCAATCCGCCAACAAGCATATATTGTATTCCTTTTTTCTCAAGAAATAAGCATAGTTCTTTCAGAGATTGAATAAGGGGGTTATCGCTCATCTTGTTTTATCTTCAGCATTGTAAGTTCTTTGCGCACCCGTTCATTAATTTCATCTTCTCTTAATTCTGGATGTCTCTTTCTCATTGCAGCACGCTTCAACTCAAGTGACAGCATTGTCACATCTGCCCATGCTTTTATGCGTTTTTCAACTTCAGCAGGGAATAATCGATTCACGGTAACCTTCCTAATATCATTTCTGTTTCTTCCACAAGTTTAGCCACTTCTCTAATAGCCTTATTGGCAGAAAGTTCTTTATCAGGTCTTTTCATCAGTGCATGTCCTGCTCTGTTTCTTGCATCTGTGATTTTTCCCCAAAGTTTAACTATAGGCTTTTTAGAATATCTTCTCTGTTCATTAAGTTCTTTTTCTTGCATTTCACGTGTTTTAAGATCATAGGGGTCACAACCATCTTTTTCACATAATGAAGTCAAAATGGTTTCACGTAATACCAGCAAACTTTGAGTTGGTCTTTTATTTTCAAGATACCATTTTGCTGCTTCAAGATGGGATTCCCAGAATGAAGTCTTTGCGAAGCGAGAAGTATATCCAATAAGGTTTTCATACAATAAACTAAATGGTTTCACATGACTTTGAATTTCTTCTCTCATTTCTGCTCTATTTAAAAGTTCAGACATTTCTTTGCTTGCTTCTGAAAGCAGAGGTACATATGTAAGTCTTGACAAATTAGAAAGTCTTTCAAGACTTCTTGAGAATTCTCCAAGCTTTATAGGTTTATCAATAATATTCTGTTTCCAGATCTTATCGTTTGTTTCTTTTATTTTCGTTGAAAGTTCTTCAAGTTCACCATACTTTGTGAAAGATGTCGTTGCATCAATCCAGTCAAGAAGATCCAATGTTGAAGCAAGGTCAACAACTGGGGTTATAGACTGTTCCTTTTCATAACTACCATAAAAGATATGATTAAATTTAGCGGTCGGTTCAATATATCTGAGAAGTCGAATATAAATAGCAGTAAATATAGGTATTGCTCTAAAACAGTGTGTTATATCAAAAATAACCTCTGTATTTTTCAACTCAAGGTTGTTTGTTAAAATGTCAAACATCTTCCAGAAATCAGATTCACTTCTACCATAAGGAATCTCTATCGGCTTATGAGGGAAGTCCTTTAGCATTTCCCATCGTGATTCCTTTGTGCCTATAACATAAACAGTTTCTATAGGTGAGAAATGCTTATAAACTGGGATAAAGGCAAGATGATCTTTGTACATCTTAACCTCAATTTGATAAGTTGTGTCTTGATAAGGCCCTGTACCAAGAAAAGCTATAAGTATTTTTTTCATTTTTTCAATTCCTAAAAGGATAACTTCCCCTCTCCCCCTCTTGTATTATTTCAAAAATTCGCACACAATAAAAGCATATAAAGGAGGTGCGTAATATGCGTGCAACATTAAACATACCTGATGATCTCCTTTCCGAGGTGCAGAAGATTACCGGCGAAAAGTCTAAGACAAAGGCTATAACTACCGCTATGAAGGAATACGTCCGGCAGAAGAAGATCAAGAAACTGCTTGCCTTGAGAGGGAAGATTCAGATTGAGTATGACTGGGAGAAAGAAGAGGAACTTGAGATAAAGGCTCAGGCAGAGAGGGAGAAACTTCTTGAGAAATAACATACTCGCTGATACGAGCGTTTGGATTGAGTTTTTCAAGCCAGGTTCTAAAATAGGTGATGAGCTTGCTGAGCTTATTATGAAAAATTCCATATGTACGTGCGGGGTTGTTCTCTTTGAACTTGTGCAAGGGGTTAAGACAGAGAACGAAAATGCCATGGTATTGGACACATTGTCAAATCTTGAATACTTCGAGATGTCGGTATCTTTATGGCACAAGGCCGGTGAGATCTCCGCTACATTAAAGAAAAATGGATTAAACCTGCCTTTATCAGATATCTTCATTGCAGCCCTTGCCATCGAGCATAACCTCTCTATCTTCACCCTCGACACCCACTTCGAGCAGATACCGGGGGTGAGGATGTATAAGGGGTAAAAGATTAAGATAATCACGGAAAATTGACTTATAACTTAGGGGTATGGTATTTTCTCGAAAAAGGAGAAAATAAATGGGAACAAGGGAATTAACAATTACCCTGTCAGATGATATCTTTAAGGAGGTAGAGAAATACAAGAAGTCTGCCCAAAAGAAAAGCACAGAAGACGCTGTTGCTGAATTGATCAGGTATGCTCTTACCATCCCGCCGTATTTCAGGGACTTTGACTGGACAAAGGCAGAGGCAGAAGCCGACAAAGAGATCGCTGCAGGAAAAACAAAATCCTTCGATACCGTAGAAGACTTTATTGCAGACCTTAAGAA
>VGWZ01000198.1 GCA_016873595.1 Nitrospira sp. | reverse complement strand
AAGAACTTGCAGAAAAGATAGTATCTCTTGAGTGATCTCTATATACATTTATTTGTCTTATTTCTTAATAATGACTATAAATTTATCCGAGTTCTATTTTGACCACATAAAACTGGGGGATGGCAAGCCAAAGAGGGTTATTGACAGTAGGGTTTTGAATGTGATTAACTTACTATTAAGGTGTTTAAATGAAAGAAGCATTGAGATATTTAAATAATGCAAAGGAAATATTAAAGTCTATTCCTGTAGAGGATAATACCTATTCAGATGTAAAGCCTGTTCAGGAGGCATGTGGGACAGCTTATCTTGCTGTTCTCAAGGCTATTGATGAATACCTTATAAGCAGGGGAATTAGCCAGAAGGAACTTCCACAATCTACCGATGCCTATAGGGAAATGCTCAGGAAATATCTATCCGTTCATGATGGCAAGCTGATGAGAGAATTTGAGAAACTATATAAGGCACTGCACATAGCAGGTTATTACAGAGGACTGTTGGAGGATGTGGATATGGTTAAAGATGCCATAAAGGCTGCAAAGGCTTTTATTGGGAAGATTAGGTAAGGTAATCTAATCTAAGTCTTCCCCTTTGCTGCAAGCCTTGCGACCTGAAAAACAATATTTTTAGAACTGCTTTTCTTGATTTGTTCCCAGCTATTTCTTTAGCTGATAGTTTTTCTCGATCTGTTCAAAGATATTTTTTAAAATCCGATAGCACATTCTAATGTCTTCTGGCTTTTTCGTCTGGAGGTAAGCAAGGAGCTTTTCACCTTCCTTTATAGAGGGCTTTCTAAGTGAGGGGTATTCAAAAGTCAAAAGCTCTTTGATGTGTATATGTAATGCCTTACTTATCTTTTCGAGGGTTTTCAAGGAGGGAACGGATACCCCACGCTCAAGCCTTGAAATAGTCTCTACTGTTGTGTCAATCATTTCTGCTAATTGGGCTTGAGTCAGTTCCCTATCTTTTCTGATTCTCGCTATACTGACTCCTACGAGTTTTTCAACACCTTTAGACATATTAAACACCTTAGATTGAATAGAATTTGAATAGAATATAGACAAATTAAGTCCAAAATAACAGGAAGCATTTTGTTGATATTCAACTTGACAAAATAGGTCTATTATTGATATAAAGTTGCCATCGTTACTGATAGTGGTGCTACTTGTAAGATAAGGTAGCGGACTAACGGGAAATGCAGAGGAAGAAAATAGGGTAAATAACCTCATGTATCAGTCTTATTATAAGTCTTCAAGACATTACTCTAAATTTTTGAATTATAGGGGCGGTCTGCAAACCGCCTTTTTTATTTGTTTATAAAAACCATGGATTTAATTTTTATTCAAAGGGGTAAAGCTATGTTTAATTTGTTCAAAGTAAAAGCTATTAGGGATGTATTAATAACTATGTTGATAGTCGGCTTCCTTTCTTCCTGTGCTTCAAGTTCTCGTTACATTTCGACACCTACAGCACCTCCTCCTGATTTAGGCATTTCTTGCCAAGACGACAAACTCAGTGTAACCCTGAACTATTTAATATTGCCAGATGGAATAGGGGCATGGGTAAAAGGAGCACGATGGGATGAGTACGTCCTAACCATAAGAAGCATCTGTGATAAAGCTATAACGGTTGAGAAAATTCGACTGATTGATCCAAGGGGGTTATACATTGAGAGCGGTGCTGACCCCGAACAACTGGAGACATTAAGTGAAGCTATGGCAGAACAGTATAAGGACATAGGAATATCAGTGGCAATTTGGGCAGTACCTTCAGCTCTCGCAGGTGTAGCAATTGCAACTACGTCAATTGGTACAGCAGTTGGTGTTGCAACTGCTGCTGCGGAACATGGACAGTTAACAGATAGGAAAAGGGTGAAAAAGGGGACGGCAGGCTGTCCCACTACGTACGTATAAACCGGTTTTTTGTTCTAATTGGAGGTGATTATCAAGGACAGAAAGGTATTTTAAGGGAGAATGTGTTACAAACTGAAATAATTATCTTGGGGAGGAAAGATCATGAAAAGATTAATTCTGTTTTCCCTCGTTTTGGTTCTTGTTTTAGCATCTACAACTGCATATGCAGCAGAAAAAGCTCCGCTTCCGCTAAAAGCTTCGCTTGGGAATTGGCAATTTGGCAGCAAAGCTGGATTATCTAAAATTTACTGCAGATGAGGTGAAGAATTCAGATGTTGATACTGGCCTCTATGTTGGACTCGAAGGATATGGCGAGATAGCTCCGAACTTATACCTCTGTATGGAGGTCGGCTATGTTAAGCCTGATGGTAAGGTAAATATTCTTGGAGTTGATATAGACACAGAAGTAACTTTTGTTCCAATTGAGCTGAACTTAAAATACGCAATACAAGCTGCCCCTAACTTTATTATCGACCTCGGTGCCGGTGTCTCCTATAATTATGTTAAAGAAAAAGCATCTGCATTAGGCGTATCCGCCAGTTTAGATGATTGGCTATAGGGTGGACAAGTCTTTGTAAACCTGAACTACAAAATAGACCGGTTTTTCTTTGGTATCAATGCGAAGTATCAAATAACAGAAGATTTCAAAGATGTGGAGAATTACAATTACAACAACTGGAGAATTGGTGGGCAAGTGGGCATAATGTTTTAATTTGAGTGTCCCCGCAATGCCAGATAAAAGAGAGTTTGAGATTAATGGGTTACACCAACCTCAATACTACTTACTACGTCCCATTTTTTTCATTATTGCCTTTTAGAGTTGCGCCTCTTCATGTTTTAAGAGGGAAGAAACAACAAGAGGTTTGTTATGAAAAGCAGAGCATTCATGACTATAATAATCTTTGCAGTTACTCTCTGGGGATGCGCATCCACAGGCATGGTGAGTTCTATTATTTCACCGACTGTCTCTCTTGATAACTTCAAAACGCTCTCCATTAATGTACAGACTAAAGTAGAGGATTCAGAAAAAGAGGTTCAAGCCTTTAAGGAAATTTTAATAACTGAACTGAAGAAAAAGAATAAGTGGGAAGTGGTTGAGAGTAGCTCGCAAAGTCAACTTGAACTTTTAGCAACCATAACAAATCTAAACAAAGTTACCACCGCTGGCAGACTTCTCGTGGGTGCCTTTGATTGAGCCAGAACTTCAGGATTGAAAAAGAAGACTTGCAGACAAAATCATTTACAGCAGCAAGATATTTTGAAGACGGCAAAGGCAGCATTGTCCTTACTGTCAATGTAAATGTAATAGCCACAGGCAAGTATAATGCTACTGTCTATACCAGCGCCGTGCAGCATGTAGAAAAGGTCAGAACAAAAATTGACAGGACATTTTTGGGGCTAATTCCGGTTGGAAGCGAAGCCACGAAGGTTAAACAAGAAGAAAAAACTGTTGAGGATACAGAGTTTTACAAGAAATTCTTTGAGGCTATTGAGAAGGAGATAAAGATATTAACAGGTAAATAGATATAAGGAGAAAGCAAAGCAGGACGATGAGGGTCGCACCTTCAAAATTTAAACAAGATATTCAACCTCTTCAAGAATCAATTTGTTCCTGTGTCTCCTTAGCATGAATCTCTAAGTAAGCGAATAAAGAACCAGAAATGATAAAGC
>VGWZ01000197.1 GCA_016873595.1 Nitrospira sp. | reverse complement strand
CAGTTTCAGCAATAAGAGCTTAATTTTGGTAATAATAGAGTATGGCATTACATCTTAAGAGAATCTTCACAATAGCTTCTGCCATAGTAATCATACTTATTTTCTTTCTCGTATTTATTGGTTATCTGGATGTAAAGAAAACATTAGTGACAAGGATATCCGATAAAGTAACTTCTTTAATAGGGCAGAAGGTAGATATCGGAGATCTCTCATTCAGTCCTTCAGCAGGAATTAACCTATACAATATGAGCATTAAAAACCCGAAAGATTTTGATTCAGGACATTTTCTCCATATCAAAAGGATTTACCTCAACATGAAATTGAGCGAACTTTTAAGAGGCAAAATCTATTTCAAAAATATCGTTGTCTATTCACCTGAATTTATCTTGCTGACAGATAAGAATGGAAGGTTAAATATTTCACAAAAACTCATGCAATTTTTATCTGAAAAATCTGAAGCTCAGTATCAGGTGGATGAATTTACTATAGATTCAGGCATCTTTCATATTAATGAAGACGAAGAATATAAGATGAACAATATCAACCTCAATCTCAAAGACCTATCATCCTATCCAAGCACAAAAACTTTGATACAGGGCTATACGTCATATGCAGGTAAAAACAAGATAAAATTTGACGGTTGGGTATATCTCAACGATGAGTTAAAAAAATTTATTCTCTCTGTCTCATCTGAAGATTTTGACCTCTCTGCATTCAAAAAATATTTTGACAGGTTCAAAATAGATACTGAAAGAACAAAGCTTGATATCCACATAATCACCGATGGCGACTCAGAGAATGGTTTTAACCTTAAATCAAAGATACAGATAAAGGACGCAGGGAGTTCTTTCTTTAAAAAAGATGTACAAAATATCCTATTAACTATAGATGCCTTTTTAAAAATCAAAGAGAGTTCTCTTGTTATAAATAACATGTCATTGGCTTCTGGAGATGTTTTAGCCATCCATTCTAAAGGTATTATCACAGATGTAGTGAAGAATCCTTCTTATAGTGCAGAACTGAGCATTAACAGGATGGACATTTCCGCATTCAATCTTATGAAAAATGCCAAAATCAGGGGACTATTAACTTCAAACAGTATGCATATGAAAGGAACATTTAAAAAGGTTATACCAGAAATATCAGGCACTCTTCAATTGAATGATGCTGCAGTTACATCAAATGACATGCGTATCGAAAGGATTAATGCAAACGTAACTCTTTCATCAGAAGACAGAGAGTTATCAGTCAAGACAGAAGCAACTGCAAGAATTCTGAAAGCAGGGGGATATATTCTTGATAAGCCATCTGATATAAGTCTTTCAGTGAATACTAAGGGAAAATTTGAGAAAATTGATGTGATATCATCTGTGACCCTTACACCTTTTGAAATGGTTGTGAAAGGAAACAAAACTGCTTACTCAGATAGTATCAATGTTCATATAGAGGGTTCAATAAAAGACACAGCTTTTTTGGGAAGGAGTTTTTTTGAATTAAGAGGGATAAAGTATGACGATTATAAAATTCCTCGGCTTAATGGCAGTTTCGGTGTTGATTTTACAAAAAATACAATTGCAATTAAAGACCTTAGTCTTAAAACAGAAGGTTTCACATCATCTGCGGGTCAGATAAAGATAAAAATGCCTGAGGGGAAAGCAAGGTATAGTATTGATAGTAAAGATGTAAATATTTCTTATCCTGAAAAACAGATAGAGCTTAATAATTTTGATCTGTATGCAGACGTGCACACAGGCAGAGAGAAGATTTCAGGAAATATAGATTTTTCTATCAGAAAAGGCAAAGTTCAAGGTATCACTTCCGGATTGATATCCGGAACTGGAAATTTCGACGAAAAGGATTTTTCTGTAGACATCCCTCGTGCTGAAATTTCAGGAGGTAAAATAAAGCTCGTTCTAAAGGGCAGGACGTCAGAAGACCCTTTTCCCTTAACAATGAAAGCACTGGCAGAAAATATTGACACAAGTGATATATCGAAAGCACT
This sequence comes from Nitrospira sp., assembly GCA_016873595.1. Classification (GTDB taxonomy): domain Bacteria; phylum Nitrospirota; class Thermodesulfovibrionia; order Thermodesulfovibrionales; family SM23-35; genus VGWZ01. The sequence continues at coordinate 1,662 of VGWZ01000197.1, read as the reverse complement.
ATCAAAATTATCAGGGATCCCCTACAGCATAGCAGGAAATATAAAGAGCGCTGCTTTTGATGGTACCCTCTATTCTGTAGATTCTCTCAAAGGAAATGCATTTGTGACAGCAAGAAATCTCTCTGTGTTCAATGAGGGAACAAAAAGAAATATCCTGAAGGAAGGTTTTTTGGATTCAGAAATGACATTCAAGGGGAATGCTCTTGAATTCAAAGCAGATGCCGGTACAGGAGATGTATCAACAGGAATCTCGGGAATAATTGAAAGATTTATGAAAAAAGACAGGTCTATAAAAATAAAAGCACATCTCCCTGAAGTGAAAGCAGCAGATATCAGAGATTCCTTCTGGGATATATTCCCTGACAGCTTTCTCTATACAGGACTTGATGGCTCACTATCTTCAGATGTTTTTATTGATTATGGGAATAACAAGCTAAAGATTAACGGTGAGCTCATGCTGAAAGATTTTACCCTCAAAGGAGAGAACAACGAATATTCTGTAGGGCCAATAAATGGCGTAGTCCCCATACTATATAGCGAAGGAAAGGATAAGCAAAAGCCGCCTCAAATACCTCTTTTTGAACATTCTGAATTTGATAACTTGTACAACTATTATTCTCAAAAAGAATTGGAGGGTGGACTCAACAAGTTAACAATTGGTTCCTTAAGTTATGGCTTCAGGTTTTTAGAAGATATAACTATATGGATGAGACAAAACAGCAATGTTTTGAATATCGAATATTTTAGTGGTAACATATCTGGAGGAAGGTTTTATGGCTCTGCTCTGGTTGATATTTCACATGGCTTCAATTACAGGGCAGGTATTCTTCTGAAAGGACTCAGCCTGACAAGGTTATGTGAAAATATCGAGCCTCTTAAAGGGTATATATCTGGAAAAGTTGAAGGTATCGCATACCTGAAGGGATCCGGGTTTGATAGTTCTCAACTTATTGGTAAAGCTGATTTCTGGACGTACAGTACAGATAACGAAAAGACAAAGATAAGCAGGGAGTTTTTACAGAAAATCGGAGGGCCTTCTCTGAAAGCGTATATCGGAGACCGAAGGTTTGATAAAGGGATAATGAGTTTGTATCTGCAAGACGGATTTGTAATCTTTAAAGAGCTAGAGATATCAAATCAAAACGTTTTTGGGATTACAGACCTTTCTGTAAAGGTTGTCCCTTTTAATAACAGGATTGCAATTGACCACCTGATGTGGACAATAACAGAGGCAACCCAGAGGGCCGAGGGAAAACAAGAATGAATTTATATTTAGACAAGCAGGACAGAGCATTTTCGCTCATTCCCTACGGGTCGTAGACTCGTCCAGATCAGATCGGGACTCCGAGGTAAATTCTGTCTATGACAGAATTTAAAACCGCTCAAATGCCATATCCTGCTTATAATAGACTAAATTGAGCGATTCTAATACTTTGTCATTCCCCGACTTGATCGGGGAATCCAGACGCCGTCCCCGCGAAAGCGGGGAACTATACACAGGAAATGGATTCCTGTTTGCACAGGAAACCCTGGATTCCCGTTTTCACGGGAAACCCTGGATTCTCTGGTCAAGCCAGAGAATGACACTTATTGGGTGATTGCATTTTCTTTAGAATACCTTGATTAATATGGTTTTAAATAAATAAATCGCTCAATTTAGGA
>VGWZ01000196.1 GCA_016873595.1 Nitrospira sp. | reverse complement strand
GTACAATATGTCATGCTGAACCCTTCACAATTTGTCACCCTGAGTGAAACGAAGGGTCTCGTATTGTTCAGGGTAAACTCCGTGAAGCATCTCTTGTTTTGGACACTACTGTGTCCCCCTCTTTCCTAAAGAGGGGTAGGGGAGATTACGGTAGGGTCTCCTATTCCCAAAACCCTTTGCTATTTCTTTTTTTCTGGTGTCTCCTTAGTTTCCTGTTTCGGTGCTTCTTTAGGTTCTCCTTTTTGTTCAGGTTTTCCCTGGGTTACTTCTTTCTTCTCTTCTTTTGGTACAGGTTTCGAAAATGCCTCTTTATTCATTTCCACTTTATAATTTTTCCTCAATCCATCCATATAAGAATCAAAGACCTGTTTCTGTTTTTCTGCAATCAGATGCTGTGAGATGATGCTCTTTACATTATCAAATTCGACAGGCTGCCCCAGTTTTTTATCTGTCAATTTAATAATATGATATCCAAACTGCGAATGAACAGGCTCACTGATTTCACCTTTTTTCAGCTTTACTGCTGCTGTTTCAAACTCAGGAACCATCTGACCCTTGGAGATAAATCCGAGGTCTCCCCCATTTTTTGCTGAAGCAGTATCTATAGAACTTTTCTTCGCTATCTTGGCAAAATCTTCACCCTTGTTCAGTCTCTCTGCTATATCTTTTGCCTCTTTTTCTGTCTTCACAAGGATGTGGCTGGCCCGTATCTGGCTGACAGGGGTAAAATCTTCTTTGTGCTTTTCATAGTAATCTTTGATATCCTTTTCTGAAACAGTTGCCTTTGCTTCTATCTCCTTTTCAAGGAGTATACCTATAAGTGTAATCTTCTTGAAATCTTCGACCTTTTTAAGGTATCCAGAATCCTTATCAAAACCTTTTTTTACTGCCTCCTGATAGAGGATCTCTTTCTTCACAAGTTCGTCAAGAAATTTTTCTTTCCCGCTATTGCTCTCAAACATTTTCTGTGCAAAATCAGGCAGGTTCTTGATTTCTCTCTCGAAATCAGCCTGTGTGATTTCTACATTACCAACCTTTGCAAGATAAGGCCCTTTCTGCTCTTCTTTTTTTGCACATGTAAAAAATAAAGAGATGGTTAATATTGTTATTAAAACTGCAAACTTTTTCATTAAACCCTCCTGTAGTCCTGTAGTATTGAGATAATCTTTTATAACACAATAGACAATGTACTGTAAAAGTTTTTTTTGACACATTAAGAAATTATGATATAGTATTAAACCTTATCAAATACAACTGACTATTTAACTGTATTGGTAAATGGAATTTAAAAAGTCATATAAGTTATTTAAGAAGGCATATGAACTTATCCCTGGAGGTGTGAATAGCCCTGTCCGGGCTTTCAGAGCTGTCGGCGGTAACCCGCTGTTTATTGAGAGGGCTAAAGGCTCAAAGATTTATGATGTAGATGGAAACTCATATATAGACTATGTCCTCTCATGGGGACCCTTGATACTCGGTCATGCCCATCCAAAGGTGGTGAATGCCCTTAAAAAGGTAATAGAAAAGGGCACAAGTTATGGTGCACCAACATCGTTAGAGATTGAACTCGCAGAGCTTGTCCTGAAGGCCTATCCATCAATGAAAAAGGTGAGAATGGTAAACTCAGGCACAGAGGCAACAATGAGCGCTATCCGGGTTGCACGTGGATTCACAGGAAGAGATAAAATTATTAAGTTTGAGGGAAGTTACCACGGCCATGCTGATGGACTGCTTGTAAAGACAGGTTCAGGAGCAACAACTTTTGGAGTACCTGACAGTCCCGGTGTACCAAATTCTTACGCAAAAAATACAATAACTCTTCCATTTAATAATATAACTGCATTAAAAGATGTCGTCGTCAATGAATGGAGGTCGATTGCGTGTGTCATTGTTGAGCCTGTAGTTGGGAATATAGGTTGTGTCCTCCCAAAATTAGGATTTCTTGAGTCCGTAAGGAAGCTTACAAGGGAGTATGGTATTGTCCTCATATTTGATGAGGTAATGACCGGTTTCAGAGTTTCTTTTGGAGGAGCACAGGCATATTATGGGATAAAGCCTGACATGACCTGCCTCGGCAAGGTGATCGGAGGTGGACTCCCTGTAGGAGCATATGGTAGCAGAAAGGAGATTATGTCCATGGTTGCGCCCGAAGGACCTGTCTATCAGGCAGGGACGTTATCAGGTAACCCTCTCGCAATGACAGCAGGAATTGAGACGCTAAAGATCCTATCTGGAAAAGGCATTTATGAGAAGCTTGAAAGAAGAATGCAGCAGCTTGAAGAAGGCTTGAAGGATGCATCAAAAATGGCAGGTGTAAAAACAAGATTTTACAGGGCAGGTACAATGTTCTGTACTTATTTTACTGATACCGATGTCATTGATTATAAAACTGCAAAGACATCAGATACATCAAAGTTTTCAAGGTTTTTTTCAAATATGCTCAGAAGGGGAATATACATAGCCCCTTCCCAGTTCGAAGCTGGTTTTATATCATTAGCTCATACAGAAAAAGATATAGAGAAAACGATAAAGGCAGTTTACGAGTCAATCAAAGAATTATAAACCATAATTTTGTCTCCAATCTGTGGTACATTAATTATATGTTAGGAAAACAAAAATCATTATTCAAAATGATCCTTGATGCAAGCATGGTAGGTATTCAGTTCGTATTCGCAACCATGATAGGGTTTGCAATAGGGTACCTTCTTGACACTAAGGTTTTTAAGACATTCCCCTGGCTTACTATTATATTCTTTATACTGGGCCTAATAGCAGGCTTTAGAGACCTTTTCAGGATGGCACTCAAATCAACAAAAACAGAAGATGAATCTGATAAAAAAAACCAGTAAGCAGACAATTATTGTCCTTATACCTCTATCAATTATTTCGGCATTTATCGAGTGGAAGAGGCTCCCTATAAGTATTCTCTTAGGAGGCCTCATCGGCCTCTTGAATCTTAAAGGTCTCGCAAAAGGAGTAGAGAGTCTCGTTGTAACCTATCAGCAGGCACCAAAGGGAAGGCTTATCTTCGGCAGTGTTACCAGGCTCTTCATCCTCGCCTGTGTCCTTGGTATCCTCTTCTACCTCAATTTAATAAATCCCTTTGGCATCCTTATCGGGTTCACTGTCTTTTTCATCATCTTTGTAAAAGAGAGCCTCAAAGCAGCAAGGGAGTTATGAAGTTACATGATGCAGGATACAAGATTCAAGATTCATGTATCGTGCATCATGCATCCTGCATCGTGTATCGTTAATGACATGGCTGAAAATGGAGTGTAGCAAATGATAGAGCTTAATTTTTCGAATATGATGGAGGAAGTTATTGGTGTCAGTGGACTCCCGGAAAGCATAATAGAAGATTTCATAGACAAAGTCAAAGGGGCACACAAAAAGATAGAAGAGAGGTTCTGGCCTGAGCTCGCTTTTATAGACCTTATTTCTCAGGATACCTCTGAGATAAAAAAGATCGCACAAGAGGTCAGAACAGAATCAGAGAATTTCCTGATTTTAGGTATTGGTGGATCTGCTCTTGGCCCGAGGGCAATTTTAGAGGCACTGAGTCCATTCCATAATCTCCAGAAAATACCAAAGGTATTTATTTATGACAATGTTGACCCAAGGACATTACAACAGATGCTTGCTATAATTGATTTAAAGACCACTTCTGT
>VGWZ01000195.1 GCA_016873595.1 Nitrospira sp. | reverse complement strand
ATATTGATGTACCCAAGAAACTCACCCCACGACAAAAAGAACTTCTTGAAGAATTTGCAAAGATAAACGGGGATGAAGTCGCAAAGTCATTTAAAGAAAAACTCAAAGACCTTTTTTCAGGAGCTGAAAAGTAGGAGGAAATTTTTAATGGGGTAGTAACAGTCAATAAGGATGTCTCTATCAGAACAACCGTTTCCTTCCCTTATGTTCCTCAGTTAGCCTATAAAGAAAAAAACAACCGGTTCGCCTCTTATTCTAGATATGGCATAAAAAGTAAATTATTCTATGAACAAGTTAGGCGAAATCTTCTAATTTAACCATGAATAAATCTATGATAGAAACATTGGCAGCTATTGTGATAATCCTAAGTGGCATATTTTCTTTTACAAAATGAGGTCGCAATCAACTCAAGAAGGTTTGGCATTTTCTTACTCGCTATCGTCCTAAGGTTCCTAAAGAAACATTAAGGTTAATCCCCAAGCATCATCATAATTGGTGGTCTTTAGGGTCTTCCAATGGTAAACCTGCTATGCAGGTAATTTCTCACTGGTATATTACGAATACTTCGGACGTAGATGTAAAAATTTGCGGAGTAAGCCTAAGGAAACCAAAAACTGTAGGCCATATTTTTGTTCGTCATCCTAATCAAAATATATATGGCGGTTATCCGATTACGCCCGGTTTCACAACAGAAGCGAGCGTTGATTTTTGGATTCAACCTCCTGTCTGTGAGGAAGACGAACACTTTGTGGGAGATATTGATTTTTTGGATCAATTTGGAAATTGCCATCGAGTTCATAAAGTAAAGTTCCGGCCCATGCCTAAGAAGAAAGAAGAATCAAGTGCCTTTCAAATAGAAATAGTTAGTGATATTGATAATCCTGTTGAGAGAGAGATTGTTTCTGTTTTGCAAGCTGAAATTAATCGATATAAGGACTGTGGTCGGAAAGTGGGGGGATTAGGCAGTATACAAACTATTTATCAGAGGCAGTCATATTGTGGCGTTGGTACCGATTGGCGTGAAGCTGACTCGCCAAAATTACAGTCAATTGTACCTGATCCAGAAAATGTTAATATTGAATCAGACAATGCGACAACCTTAATTAATTACTATAATTCTTTAGAAAAGCACCACCAAAATGATTTTGTGGAATGTCTTTTAAATCGCCTATCACGAGAAACTATATATGCTTCCATAGGATATTTTATTCTTTTTGTTCTTTATCGCGTAAGACATTTAAATAGAGCATTAGAGACAGCCAAAAAAGAACTCCAGAATGATTCAGCTTATGGTTTTAGCGATTTTTTACGTCTATTGGATGGATTGCTTAAATATGACCATCCAAATTTCTCAACAGAAATGCTTGACGATATTGAACAGTTTTTAAAAGGCATAAAAGAGCATACATTTAAAATTGCGGAAAGATTATCAGATATAAGAACGACCTTACTCGCAAAAAAAATTGAAAGGAATAAGAAATAGGCAGCGCCAAACACAGGCCAAAAAACTACCTCCCAGTTGCTATAGCCCTTCTTTTGACCCTTGAATATTAAATGAACTTTCGGGCATGAAAAGAGGATATAATAATTAAAATAGAACAACTCTTTTAATTATTAGAAAGAGCTATGAAAATCTCAGACGACCAAGAAAGGCTTATTCGCAATTTGATCAGCCAAACCATTGATAATAACCCCATTGAGTGTAAAAAAAGTTTGAAAAATTTATTGGATGAGGCTTCCGATGCATCAAGAAGACTTCCATACAGCGGTATTGCTTTATCTAAAGAAAAGGAATACAAAATAGAATGTGATAGACTTTTTATTAATAAGTGTAAAACTATTTATTTGGATGTTCTTGCACCTTATGAGCAGCCATTTGATGAAGAATTGTTGAATTATATCATAGACCGAATTAATGAACTCTTGCACAATAGGTCTAAAGCAATAAAACAATGGCTAAGCGATTTTGCTCTACATGTCAGGTCAATGCCATCTTTTGAAGAAGAAATAGATGCATCTTTTAGTGCTATGGAAACTAATGCCAAACGAGACCTCTTAATTGAAAAGTACCGTAGAGATAACCCTCAAGACAAAAAAGAAACTGTCCATCAGTCCAATAAAAACGAGAATATTACACCTTCGTCATTCAATTTTATTAGAATTAAGGAGATAATACCCATACTACAAAGAGATTACTTAGAAATCTCCAAATGTATGGAAGTAGGTTGCTGGAAGGCTGCCATTATTCTTTCTATTAGCGCCATTGAAGGAATTCTCTATGACCAGCTAAAGCAAAATGAAGAACAAGCCTTAAAATCAAAGCAGGCACAAAAAGATAAAGATGACAAGAGTGTTTTGCCTCTCGAAGACTGGCATCTGTCTTACTTAATAAATGTTGCCTTTGATCTTGGGTTTGTGACCGAAGGCTTTAAAAAATTAAGCCATACAATTAAAGAATTCAGGAATTTGGTTCATCCCATGAATGAGATAACCGGATCTTATACTATTGGAGAGCACGAAGCTAAAGTTGCATTTTCAGTCTTGAATATGCTGGTGGACTTAAGAAAAAGAGTGACATGAACAGGAAAAGAGGAGAATGTAGGGAAATAAGGGTCAGCTACAATTTTATAAAAAACTCGCCCGTAACGGCCAGATAATAGTTTGATTGTCTATGACTCGTAGAGAGGTGATACCACCAAAAGCTTCGCCCTTCTCAACACTCGAACCGTTATCTGAAAGCCGCCATATATAATGGACAATAAAATTGATTTAATAGTTCTAATACTTCGATTCATATTCGGGATCATTATAGGATGTATCTTTGTTTTACCATTCTGGTTCTTACTCTATCTCGACATCCCATTATACATAGGTGGTTTACTTATCTTAATCATCGGAATATGTTCTACCATATGGGGCGATAAATTTATTCTCTGTTTTTCAAAATTCTTTAAAGTACTCAGACATATGTAATTATGCTAATATTAAGAAAATCATGTGGAGGTAAGTTTATGAGACAATATAAAATAATTGTAGAAAAACATCCCGACGGATACGTTGCATACCCATTGGGGCTTAAGGGTGTAGTTGTTGGGCAAGGAGATACATATGAAGAAGCTCTCGCGGATGTAAAATCCGCAATTCATTTTCATATCGAATCTTTTGGGGAAGAAGTACTCGAAATTGAGCCCCCTATTCTTGAGGCATTTGTCGCTGAAGCAGGAGTATAGGTGTAATGCCAAAATTTCCAGTTGATGCGCCAAAACAGAGAGTCATAAAGTCATTTGAGGTTTTAGGTTTTAAAATGATTCGAGAAAAAGAACACATTTCAATGGAACGGATAAATCCTGATGGAACAAAAACACCTTTAACCATGCCTAACCACCCAAAAATAAATGCTTCAACCCTACGCATAATTTGCACACAAGCGGGGATTGCGAGAGATGACTTTCTCAATGCGTATGAAAAATCTTGATGGCGGCCTTCAGATAACACTTTGCAAAAGACGTCCGTCAAAACCCTTCAGGCTTCTTTTTACGGAAAATATTTTGTACGGAAAATAGGGTCATCTATCATTTTATAACCTAAATTGAGCGATTCTTTTTTGCTCAGAGTTTTCATCTACTAAAATTCATCAATCTTATCGTTTTGAGGTAGTACCAACCTCTATAACGGAATTTTTTGAATCAAAAATATTACATTTTGCTTC
>VGWZ01000194.1 GCA_016873595.1 Nitrospira sp. | reverse complement strand
TGTTGTTTTGACATCTATTCTACCACTAAGCAATGTGAATTGTCGGACAGCCTGCAAGACCGCAGGGTATCTAAATATATTTGTAACCATGCGTATGCTGTCATTCCTGCGAAAGCAGGAATCCAGGAAAAACAAAGAAACTGGATTCCGCATCAAGTGCGGAATGACAAATAAGGAAACCCTGTAGCAAGACTACAGGGAATATCGAGTTCAAGATTTGTGACCCCTCTGCTCTACTTGATTCACAAAAATAAACAAAATGTTGTAGAGTAAAGAATAATGAGTAATATACAGGTGGGATAGACAGTCATTTAATTTATCCCCCAAATTATGCTATAAAAGATAACTCTTCATGTGTGACAGCTTTCCATGTAAGAGATAAAGGAGATTTTTCATGAGCTTCAACAGTCTAAAAAATTTAAGCATTGGTTCTTTAACTACCAAACTTCCCATAATTCAGGGAGGAATGGGAATTGGGGTTTCTCTGTCCGGGCTGGCCTCAGCAGTAGCCAACGAAGGCGGTATCGGAGTTATTGCTACAGCAGGCATCGGAATGAACGAACCTGATTTTTATAGGAATTTCCTGGAAGCGAATATCAGAGCGTTAAGAAAAGAGATTAGAAAAGCCAGAGAATTATCACAAGGAATCCTCGGTGTCAATATCATGGTGGCAATGTCCAACTTTGCCGATATGGTCAGAACTGCTATTGAAGAGGGTATAGACATTATTTTTTCAGGTGCCGGACTGCCCCTTAATCTCCCGCAATTTTTAAACGGCGATATAAAGACGAAGATGGTACCAATTATTTCCTCTGGAAGGGCAATTGATATTATCATGAGAAGATGGTTAGAAAAATACAACTATCTCCCTGATGCTGTTGTTGTAGAGGGGCCACTGGCAGGAGGGCATCTCGGTTTCAAAGAACAGATGATTGACGACCCTGAATATTCATTAGAAAAACTTGTTACGGAAGTGATTCAGGCAATAAAACCATATGAAGAAAGATATCAAAAACCCATCCCGGTAATCGCCGCCGGAGGAGTCTATACAGGAGAAGATATTTTTAGATTTTTCCAGTTGGGAGCCTCTGGTGTGCAGATGGCAACACGATTTGTTACCACTTATGAATGTGATGCATCGGCAAAATTCAAACAGACTTATGTAGATTCGAGGAAAGAAGATATTGTGATTATCAAAAGCCCTGTCGGGATGCCGGGGAGAGCAATTAGGAATGCATTTCTTGATGACGTCAGTCAGGGGAAAAAGAAACCATATAAATGTCCCTATCACTGCATAAAAACTTGCGATTATAAAAACAGTCCGTATTGCATTTGCCTTGCACTGATAAATGCAAAGAAAGGCAACTTGTCAAACGGATTTACGTTTGCTGGAGAGAATGCATATAGAGCAAAAGGAATTATTTCAGTCAAAGAATTAATAGAAACTTTAATAGAGGAATATAAGAACGCATCTCGTGAAATGATTTTTGCTTAGAATCCTGCATGACAACCTCACACCAGCTTTTTGCATCAGGGAAGATAAAAAACAGGAGAAGAATAAATGTACGAGAGATTTTATGAGTTTGGAATTTCGGATGAGGTTTTGAATGCGCTTTCCGACATGGGGTTTGAAGAACCCACCCAAATACAGAAAATTGCAATTGGCCCTGCTCTTAAGGGGCGGGACATCATAGGGCAGGCACAGACCGGCACGGGAAAAACAGCCGCCTTTGGTATCCCTATTGTCGAACGGGGCACCAGGTTAAAAAGGAAGAATCCTTATGCCGTCGTGCTTGCTCCTACGAGGGAGCTTGCAGTACAGGTGGCACAGGAGTTAAACAGAATAGGCCAAAATAAGGGAATCACTTCAGTCCCGATTTATGGCGGACAATCCATAGAACGGCAGATACGAAGCCTGAAAAGAGGCGTTCATGTTGTAGTCGGCACGCCGGGGCGGGTGATAGATCACATACAGAGGAAAACCCTTATCTTGAAGGACATCGGTATCGTTGTCCTTGATGAGGCCGATGAGATGTTGAATATGGGCTTTATCGATGACATGGAAAGAATACCCAAGGAGGTTCCAAAGGATCGGCAGACAATGCTCTTTTCAGCCACAATGCCCGAGGAAATCGTTCGAATCTCAGGCAAATACATGCGTGAGCCTGAGAAGGTCTATGTTGACGCCAAGAACCTGGTGGTCGCGAAAATAAAGCAAATCTTCTATGAAATCAGGGAAGAAGACAAGATAAAGGCATTAACCCGGCTCCTGGACGTGGAAGACCCTTCGTTAACACTCATCCCCGGGATGAAGTAAAGAAGGCAAAGGAAAAAGAACTCGTTGACACCCTTGAAGGCACAATCTTAAAAGGGAGCCACAGCAGGTATTTCCCTTTAATAGAAGGACTCCTCACAAGGTACTCTCCGCGGGATGTTGCGGCCGCCGCCCTGAGCCTCACTTCAGGAGATCTTGAGGTTGACGACATTGAAGAGTCTAATAAGTCACATTCCTCATCCGATCAGGGTTTTACTAAGCTCTTCATGACAATAGGCAGAAAAGACAATATAAAGGTTGGCGACATCGTAAAATACGTTTCGGCTGGGACAAATATCCCGGGGAGAAAAATCGGCAAGATCGCAATCCTCGATACGTTCAGTTTTGTAGAAGTCCAGGCAAATCTCGCTGATAAAGTCATCGGTGCGCTGAACGATATGATGCTGAAAGGGAAAAGAATACGGGTCCAGCCTGCCAAAGAAAAAATTGTTTAGCTCCTTCCATGATGAGATAATCAATTGGACTTTTAAGACCCAATGATTTATGTGGTCTTTATGTTGGGTTTTTATGGTGCTGTGATATGGGACTGCAATCGATCAATAAGTGAGGCGCCCTTCACAGGGTCTTTAAGGTTAATAGCACCGAGGAGGTAGCTGCCTGATTGGCGCATAATCACACCTTTGTATAACGGATCCTGAGTAATAAGGGTTATCCCTCTCGTATCTTTACTTATCTGTGGCTGAACGCCTGATTCCTTCAGATACCCGGTGTACTGGTCAAACGTGTGGCCAGAGGCTTTCACAGATTCATCAAGAATAACAAAAACTCTTAGAGGCTCACCATTAAAGGTTGCATCAGCGATCAACCCTTTTCTAAAGAATGCATATCCCAGAACACTTTGAGCAATATACTTTTCTGTCTGCGGAATGACATCGGGAATTTTCAGGAGTTCCAGTTCTTTTGGACGGGAAGATCCACCAGGAAGATTTTTTGCAATCGCCTCTGCACAGGCAATAAACACAATACGCTCCAGAGTTAATGTACCTGAGGCAGCCAATCGTACAAAATACCGATCTTTGTAGAACATTAACTGAGATTGGGTTACAAAACCTTCGCTCCCGATTTTGACCTTTTCTGCATAGGGCATGCGGTAGTTTGAGTATATGCCAAAGGCATCCAGCAATGACCCCATTTTAAAAACATCAGCAACGAGGGCAATGTTAGGATTACTTACTTTCATATAGAGAGCCGAACCAACAATCTCAAAACCATAGGGGAAATAAAGCTCAGATTCACCATCAATATATTCATAGAGAGTGTCCTTTGTGTAGCTGTTTACCTTGCCTTCCATAACCCATCCTTCTGAAAAACCCGGTGAGGGCAACAGGTTTTCAATAGATGTATCAGCGGCACACACAAAGGCATGAAAAACAAAAACTAAAAATAAAAA
>VGWZ01000193.1 GCA_016873595.1 Nitrospira sp. | reverse complement strand
AGAAAAGGGACGGTTCTATTTAAATGCCACTATACCACAATTAGTATTCTTAGATGCAACTATGGCCAATATATCAAGGACTTTCTTAGACATTGATTGAGAAAGTGCTGTGTGATATGATGGAACGTAGAATCTGAAATATCTAACATAATAAAATTAGTTAGGCACTTATTGCAGGCTTTATGTAATCTAAAACTATACTTTGGACACTGTAATGGAAAAGCAAAATAATGGGCGTTGTTCTTCTCCTCACTTCCCTGAATGCCCTTTCAATGACATTTGTCGTTCTGACTTTGACTCGTATCTCCTGCGGACAACAATAGAAATTCAGTAACTCTTCTAAATCTTTCTCGATGCATTTTATTGCCTTAGGATATGCAGTTCTCCATTTCTTTACCCATTCATTGTATATCTTCACCGCTTCTTTCCGGTTCTCATCACTGTAAATAGCTCTCGCCTCTTTTATGCACTTGTCTTGATCCCTCCGCTTCAGATAGTTCGACACATTCCTTAGTTTATGTGCCCAGCATCTCTGTCTCTTGACATGCGGATAAATGCTCTCCACCGCATTCTCTAACCCTGCATTGCCATCTGTTGTGACTAATCCTAAAACATCACCTATCAGCCCACGATTATAGAGATTGTTTAGAAATTCTTCTCACCTCCGTTCACTCTCGTATTTCGTTACCATGAAATCAATCAGATCTCTCTTGCACTGGATACTGATCCCATAGGCAACCAGTACGACTACTTGTATTCCCTCATTAAATCTGTTACTGTTAAATCGGTTAATTCTTTTACTGACATGGGTGTATTCCTCCTTTCCCCGAATGCTTTCGGGATTAATGTTTGGATAAATGGAGAATATACCCTCTCTTTTTGTACTTCAAGAAAATTACACAGAAAAGTTTACACTACCTTTTTGACTTTTGCTTAACTTAAGGATACCCTTTTGGTGGTATAATAGAACGTGAAAATGTTGGGTTGCAAAATACAGGATAAGGTGCTTTAAATTTAAAGCTGTGAAGAAGCATGTATCAAACTGGATTAAGTCTTCAAACTACGATTTAAAAACTGCTGAATACATGTTTAAAACACAGAGGTATATTTATGTGCTGTTTATGTGTCACCTCTCAGTAGAGAAATTACTTAAGGGATTATACGAAGTTGTATTAGAAAAGGTTGCCCCTAAAACCCATAACTTAATTTACCTTTCAAAAGCAGTCGTGCTTAAACTGCCGGAGAAACATCTTGAAACACTGGAATCTCTTAATGACCTGAGTATTGTTACAAGATACCCTGAAGATATTGATGCGCTTGTCAAGGCTTTTAAGAAAGAGAGGGTAGAGAGGTATCTGAAAAGGACAAAGGAATTGATAAAATGGCTAAAAAAAGACAAGAGATTGAAAATATCATAGCCAGATACATCGATGAACTCAAAAAGCTTGGAGTAGAGGTTTCGCAAGTTATTCTTTATGGCTCTTACGCAAAAGGTAGGACAAAAGAATATAGTGATATAGACCTTGCGGTCATATCACCAAATTTTCAAAAATTAGATATATTTGAGCGTCAATTAATTTTAAGCAAGGCCCATCATAAATTCGGAGAGCCTATCGAACCAATAGGTTTAACTCCAAAACAAGTCAAGGATAAAAAAGGTTTTGTTAGTGAGATAGTAAAAACTGGTATAATTGTTTATAGCAATAAATAGAAGGCTCATATAAAATCATTCTGTTTCACTTCTAAAGAAGATAAAAAGGTTAAAACTAAAAGGGGTAAAATAGAATATCATGAAATCAAACAAAATCAGCGTAAGACAATGAAGACAATCACATACCAAACAAGAAGAAACAAACTACTCCACCATCCGATGATTGAAACAACAAAACTCATGGCAATCTTTTTCTGTAAATCTGAAGGAAGGATTTCCTGAGCTTTCCCTGCTTTCTCTCTTTTTAAAAGGCCTCACATAGAATGAAAGAAATGATCCGTTCATAATAAGGATAATTGCTAGAATTGCATGAATTAGCGCAACTCCTGAAAATCCGTTTTTTCGATAGAGTATCAGACCACCTAAAATAGCTAAAAAGATCCCCAGCCAGATAAGCGGCTTTGTCACTTTATGAGTTCTTATGGTTGCTTCTGTCCAGTAAGACGATTTTCTCCCTAAAAAACCGTGCATATCAATCACGGTCACTGCACCTAACCCGATAACAAATCCGGTAGTGAATAAAAAAAGTCCTATAATATCAACCCACGGGATAGTTTTATCGCTCCAGATACCTAAAAAGATAAATACCTGTTTCATACTTACGATAAATTATATCATTCTTAAGTAGAAACTTATATCCTGTTTTGCTATAGTGGAGAGAGCAGTTTATAAAAAGGGTAAAGTCCTGTCACAGGAATTCAGGATAGATCATCAGTGTAAAATTTTAACTAATGAGCTTTTTATCATGAACCATGGAAAAGATTAAGATTGGTATAAGTTCCTGTCTTCTCGGTGAAAATGTCCGCTATGACGGTGGTCATCAACTGGACCGTTACATAACAGATACCCTTGGACAGTATTTTGAATGGGTTCCTGTATGTCCGGAAGTTGAATATGGTCTTCCTGTTCCGAGAGAGACAATGCGCTTAATAAGTGATCCTGATTCACCACGCCTTATCACTATCCGCACAGGAGTTGATCACACCGAAGGTATGCTTAACTATGCGAATAAGAAAGTAAAGGAGCTTGAAAGGGAAAAACTCTGCGGGTTCATCTTCAAAAGCAGATCACCCAGTTCAGGCATAAGTGGAGTGAAAGTCTACACCCCTTCTGGAATGCCGAGCCACAGAGGAGTCGGCATATTTGGAGGATCCTTCACGAGATATTTTCCTCTCATACCTGTCATAGATGACGGGAGACTTCATGATCCCAGCCTAAGAGAGAACTTCATAGAGAGAGTCTTTGTGTATAAAAGATGGCAGGAGTTCATAAAGAAAGGTGGCGTTATCAAAGATTTGATATTATTCCACACTGAGCATAAGCTCTTGATTCTTTCACACAGTCCAAAGCACTTCAGTACACTCGGTCGTCTAG
The DNA here is from genome assembly GCA_016873595.1 of Nitrospira sp. GTDB lineage: Bacteria > Nitrospirota > Thermodesulfovibrionia > Thermodesulfovibrionales > SM23-35 > VGWZ01. Next base: position 670 of record VGWZ01000193.1, on the reverse strand, counting down.
TTGCCAATGCCAAAAAGTATCAATCTGAAGAACTTTATTCTGAATACATAAAGATAGTAATGGAAGGTCTCAGCCTCATCGCTACGATCAAAAAGAATACCAATGTGTTACTCCACATAATAGGCTACTTTAAAAAACAGCTCTCTGCGAATGACAAGCAAGAATTGCTTGAGGTTATCGAGAATTATCATAAGGGCTTTGTTCCTTTAATCGTCCCAATCACCATCATTAAGCATTATGTGAGAAAATTCGATGAGCCCTATCTGAAGAGGCAATATTATCTGAACCCACATCCCCTTGAACTCATGCTCAAAAACCACGTCTAAGCCTCTTTTCTTTTCTTTTTTGATCGTGAATCTCACCGACTGGTGAATTTTCTGGTTACTGTCAACATCCAGGTTCACCGGGATGACCACAGTAGCTTTGAAGTTTGATTATTTTGATGAGATTATTTCAAATGAAAAGGTGAATCTTTTTACCAAGTGGCATCTATACTTTTAGGTTAGAAATAACTGCCTTTGCACTTGGACGTTTACTTGCACACATTTATTTCTCCTTACTGTTGAGGCTCTTGCAAAAGTTCATTAACCCCCTCACCCTTGCCCTCTCCCACCAGGGGAGAGGGTTGATAAATAAGCCCCTCCCTTGACGGGAGGGGTTGGGGAGGGTG
>VGWZ01000192.1 GCA_016873595.1 Nitrospira sp. | reverse complement strand
TCCCCCCTCTGCCTGTCAATGTATCTGCCGTTACCTCTACTTTGCTGATTTTGCACTTGCTTTTGTTTTCTCTTTGTTTCATAATTTCCTCACTTATTGGGTGATATTTTTTTGTTGTTTTGCAAACCTATTATAACAAGGATCTATCGCCCTCTAAGTGATTTTTTCTATGTTTTTATTACCTATGAATCGCTCAGATTAGGTATAAAGCATTTTTCAAAAATAAACTTACTGATTCTATGTCAGAAGCTTCAGAGACACACACGCGGTTGGAATTTTGCTATGCATGTAACTATATCAATAAAATGGTATTTAAAAAACTCGATTCTCGATATGAGCAGATAATAGGGATGTTGAATTCAATGGATAAAAAGGCTGACACTTTTTGTTTCCCAACATCACAACTTCTCAGGCTCACATCTTCAAAAAGAAAATGAAGCGTCTTTTTGATATTTTTCTATCTTCTATAGGTCTTATTGGGTCTTTTCCCCTCTGGCTTCTTTTTTCTTTAGCTATAAGACTTGAAGATCGAGGGCCGGTTTTTTACAAACAAGAGCGTGTAGGTAAGAATGGAAAGATTTTTAAGGCCATTAAATTCCGCTCTATGATTCCAGATGCTGAAAGGAATATGGGTCCTGTACAGGCTGTCGAAAATGATCCAAGGATTACAAAAGTGGGAAAGATTTTAAGGGCAACCGCTATGGATGAACTGCCTCAATTATGGAATATTTTTAAAGGTGATATGAGTTTCGTAGGACCGCGGGCATTGAGACCAAAAGAAAAGGAAGTTCATGGCAATCCTGATAGGACGAAGATAGAGGATATTCCCAGCTATAAAGAAAGACTTGCTGTAAGGCCAGGCTTAACAGGCATGGCTCAGGTTTACCTTTCTTCTGATGCCCTCAGGAGCAAAAAATTTACTTATGACCTCTTCTACATCAAAAACCAATCCTTTCTCCTTGACCTCAAATTGATCTTCCTATCGTTTTGGATCACTTTTAGAGGGAAATGGGAATCACGGCAGAGGAAAATCTAACTGATTATAAAATTCTAAATCTCAAATCCCAAATTGCAAATAAATTCCAATGAGTAAGGGAATGCATGACATCATTGTCGTTGGAGCCGGACCTGTTGGCAGTTATAGTGCCTATTTGTTAGCAAAGAAAGGTCTCAATGTCGGAATATTTGAAAAAAATTTAACAATTGGAGATGATGTAAACTGCACAGGTATAGTGAGTACTGAATGCCTTAAGAATTTTGGTTTACCCGGCGAGGTGATACTCAGACCGGTTGATTCAATAAAAGCCTCCTCTCCTTCCGGAAATTATATAAAATACCAATCTGCGTCACCCCTGGCATATGTTGTCAATCGGAGTCTCTTCGACGACGAGATTAACAAAATGGCAGTAAGAGAAGGAGCAACGACGTATCTCGGTACAAGAGTGGAAGAGATCACTATTACCGATGGTGCCTTTAACGTCAAGGTGAAAACAGGAGGAGAAGAGAGGGAATTCAGCGCCAAGGTAGGGGTTGTTGCTACTGGTTTCGAGTTAAATTCCCTTCAGGGAGTAGTTAAAAAGCCAAAGGATTTTTCCTATGGGATACAAACCGATGTCGGTATAGAAGATGTCACTGATGTTGAAGTCTATTTTGGGAGAAATATTGCACCCGGGTATTTTGCATGGGTTGTACCAACACATAATGGTTCCGCAAAGGTTGGACTTATCGTAAAGAAAAATCCAGAAGAGTATTTAAAGAGATTCCTCGCTAACCCTTTGATTTCCAGCAGAGTGGTCGCTGGTGATAGTCGGATAAAATGCAGCCCTATACCCTTTGGGAGAACCCCCAAGAGTTATGCCCAGAGGCTTATTGTAGTTGGTGAGGCAGCTGGTCAGGTTAAGACCACGACAGGCGGGGGGATTTACTTCGGACTCCTCTGTTCAGAGATCGCCGTCAGCACGATTACTGAAGCCTTTAAGAGAAGAGATTTCGGTGAGAAGGTATTTGAAGAGTATGAGATGAACTGGCGAAAAAAGATAGGGCCTGAGTTGAAAGCAGGAATGGTACTCAGGAATCTCTTTTCAAGGCTTTCTGACCACCAGATTGAGCTCCTCGTCGACCTTGTTAAGAGAGACGGTTTTTTGCCAATTATAAAGAATCATAATTTTGACTGGCAAAAAGATCTTATCACCTCGCTTCTACAGAAGTTCTTTTCTAAAAATATTTTCAGGGAAGCTGACAAGTAATAGGCTATTAAGCTGGCAGGCTTTTTAGCTCGGTAGCTGGCAAGCTTGTCAGCTATAAAACGTGCTCGCTTGCAGGCTTGCTGGCTAAGATATTCCCACGTACTTGGTAAGTCAAGGCGTCCAGTGTGTGGATCGCGGAACTTCAAAGATGGAGGTTGTCCTGGGTATTCGCTCCATAGCAGACGTGCCTGAAATATCTCTTCAGGATAACGGGCAGAATTCATCGCCGCATAGATTTCAAGACTGCTGGGTTTTTCCAGCTTCCACCGTGAGGCATCTTCACAAGACAGGACTCTTTCAAAGTCCTCCTGTAAATTGATCTCAGACAAGGCGAAAACAGAAAAGTGACGAACGGACAATGAAAGATAATGAACTATTGAAATTAGGTGAGGTATATTACGAAAACCGCCGCTATGATGAGGCAATTTCTCTTTATAATCAGTTTCTCGAAATCAATCCGGAGAATGCCAAGGTCTACAATAAGCGAGGGTTGGTTTATTACGCAAAAGGTGACTTTGAGAAAGCAATTGCTGATTTCATTAAGGCTACCAAATTCGATCCGGGATATGCTGCAGCTTTTAATAATCTCGGATACCTCTATCTCAAAAATGGTCTCTACGAACAAGCAGAGTTTAACCTCAATCGATCTAAAGAACTTGATCCAGATTGGTTTGCTCCATATAATCACCTCGGCGTCCTCTATCTTAAAAAGGGTGACCATGATCAAGCACTCGTAAATTTCAACCGATCAATCTCACTTAATCCAGATTTTCCCGAGGCCTATAATATCGAGGGCTCATTTATATCCAGAAAGGCTTATACGATCAAGCTCTTATAGATCTCGATACAGCGATTACTCTTGATCCAGATTTTGCTGATGCCTACAGTAATCGGGTATTTACTTATTATTCAAAGGCTGAATATTATAAAGCCTGGGAAGATATGATTAAGGCGGAAAGCCTGGGTTTTGATGTTCCGTCTGAAATAATCAAGTCTCTTCAAGAAAAACTTTTCAAAAAGATGGCAGAAAGTTAATCCATTAAGCACAGAGTTGAGAGTCTCATGACAATTTCTGTTGATGTTCAGACAAAGGTTTATGATTCAGAAAAAGAGGCACAAATAATGAAGAATATTTTAATTTCTAAGTTAAAGAAGAAAAATTGGAGGGTGGTTGAGACAGGAGGTCTTAATCTTTTGGTAGTCATTACCCATTTAAAACGAGTGCGATGGTTAAAAAGGTTTGTGATAGGATTTTTAGCGGGTCGTGCTTCTGTCAAGGCAGAAGTAACCCTTAAGGATATAAATAATACCTAATCTGAGCGATTCATAGGTAATAAAAACATAGAAAAAATCACTTAGAGGGCGATAGATCCTTGTTATAATAGGTTTGCAAAACAACAAAAAAATATCACCCAATAAGTGAGGAAATTATGAAACAAAGAGAAAACAAAAGCAAGTGCAAAATCAGCAAAGTAGAGGTAACGGCAGATACATTGACAGGCAGAGGGGGGA
>VGWZ01000191.1 GCA_016873595.1 Nitrospira sp. | reverse complement strand
GTTGATCACGAAGTAGAAGGTTCGCATCAAGAGATTGGTGCAAACATAGCAAAGAAATATGGAGAGAATCAGAAAGTAATAAATGCTATTTTAGTTCACCACGGAGAAGGAGATCCTTCAACAGTTGAGGCAGCTCTTATAGCTGCTGCAGATGCCCTGTCAGCTGCACGGCCAGGTGTAAGAAAAGAGAGTATAGAAAATTATCTTAAGCGCCTTGAGAAGCTCGAACAATTGGCCTTATCGTATAAAGGCGTTGATAAGTGCTACGCGATTCAGGCAGGCAGAGAGTTAAGGATAATAGTAAAGCCCGAAGATATGAGTGATGAAATGTCCTCGATAATGTCAAGGGAGCTTGCGAAAAAAATAGAGTCAGAAATGACATATCCAGGTCAAATAAAGGTTACTGTTATCAGAGAGTCGAGGTATGTGGAATATGCAAAGTAAGGAGTCGATACAAGATACAGGATACACGATGCAAGATTATCATGTATCAGGCATGTTGCATTATGAATCTGGCGTGGGTCATGTATCGTATATCATGAATCATGAATCATGAATTGTACGCCATGCATCTTAAATTATGAAAGTATTATTTATAGGTGACATAATCGGCAAGGTAGGCAGGATCGCGACAAAAGAGCTGATTCCGAATATTGTGAATAGATATAAGATAGACATGGTAATTGCAAATGGTGAGAACGCAGCAGGTGGGTTTGGGTTAACAGAAGAGGTGGTTCTTGAGATTTTTAAATCTGGCGTCCACATAATCACTACAGGAAATCACGTTTGGGATAAGAAAGAGTTTGTCACCCAGATTTTGAAAGAAGATAGGGTTCTGAGACCCTTAAACTATCCACCAGGGGTTCCCGGCTATGGAAGTGTACTATATACACTTTCTAACGGCGAGAAGGTAGCAGTGATTAATATCTCAGGACGTGTTTTTATGTCAACTATGGATTGTCCTTTCAGGATAGGCAAAGATGAGGTAGAGAGGCTCGCAAATATCACAAAAATAATTATTATAGATTTTCATGCAGAAGCTACATCAGAGAAGGTTGCATTTGGCTATTTTATGGATGGTAAGGTTAGTGCTGTAATAGGAACCCATACCCATGTCCAGACCGCTGATGAAAAAATATTACCTAATGGAACAGCATTTATCACAGATGTGGGGATGACAGGTCCGGACAACTCAATAATTGGGATAAAAAAAGAACAGGTCATACAGCGATTTTTAACGAATATGCCTGTGCGATTTGAGGCAGCCAAGGGCAATGGTATTTTTAACGCTGTTGTTATTGAAATCGATGAGAACACAGGGAAGTCCACTGCGATCCAGAGGTTACAACTTAAGTATCCATAAATTTTTGTCTCCGATCCCCGCTGAGTACTCACAGAAGCAAACACTTTTGCATAAGCTAATAATTCTGTGTATTTCTTTTGAAAATCAATTGTAAATAATGAAGATTTAACCACATCTCTCAGTCCCTTTCCCGTCTTTCTGTGGGCAATGATCTGCACGAATAAAGAACTTGCTCATAAACTGGACTAGTTTTTTGCGGAACAGAGATTAGAAAATAGGTGAACTTCAGCCTTTTCTCCTCAGCGAATCCGCCCATGGGGGACAGTCTTCAGTAACTAAATTCCAAGATTTCTGATGTTAGAGTATAAATCCCATAAATCTATATCTTTAATCCGAAATGCTGTTCCTCTGTTTCTTACCGAGCCATTTTCTTTAAGGTGCATTCTCAAATCAATGCCAACCTTGCCTGCTTTAAATGCATTTATGAAGTTTCTCGGAATAGGATCGGTAAGTATATGTGCTTCATTATATAAAAACTCTTCCTCCCCACCGGCATTAAATCGTCTATCTGCAATAACAAAAAGAACTCTGCTAAGCTTTGACATTAGTTTTCCAACCATGACGAAAACATCCCATGTAGCTAATAGATTTCCATTTCCGTCTATTAGACTGACTTTATTGTTTAAATCATCTATTAAAAGACTTAACCCCTGAGATATTTGTCTTCCAGCATAAACAGTGTTCTTTAAAGCTTTTCTGCCGGAATCATCAATATAGCCATACCTATTGATTAATTCCTTTTGAGATATATGCCATGCTCCTTTATTGAAGCAAAACAGAGTGACAAGTGAATCAGAATCTCGCCGCGTTGTCTTAATCTCGACTCTGCCACCGAGATCCGGGATTGGAATATTAGTTTCTGACAATCCCATTTTTTGTTCAAAAGTATGTCCCACTCCGGTTGAACCTTTTCGGACTGACGGTACAAAGCCCATCGCTTTTAGATCATGAAGTCTGCGTTCTATCTCCCTTAGAGTCATTTGATCTTCTCCATTATTACGATGTATTCTTCGGTCATGGTTGCTCCCAATTCACCAACTTTATTTGTCGGACTATTCTTTGAAGGCATCCTTTTGTTAGGAATTTTACGAATAATGGTCTCTATATGTTTAAAACCAGTATACTCTCCAAAATCTGCTACTATTTCATCAGTCGGCAATTTAATACCCTTAACCGTTCTATTCCCCACTACCATACATAAAAAGCCCCCTTTTTTAACGACTCGACTCAGTTCCGCAAAACATTTATTCAAATCAACATAAAATGCCATGACATCTCTTGCTCTTTTTTTATCAATCATAGATATCAGGTCTAAGGCATATCTTAGATTCGGAGAGAGATATCCAAGATGAAGATTGTGAACATCTAACCGTCCGCCCAGGGAACGGTTATCAGTATCTAAAGCATCCCCATTGAACCCCAGCCACTGTAAAGAGAGCCTTGAAAACTGGCCATAAGCAACAGTAGTTCGTGAATCGCCATAGGGAGGAGAGGTTACAACAATATCAACCGTACTATCTTTAACACTTGTCCTATAACGAGTATCTTCATTCAAAATGTTAACCTGCGTTCCATTCTTTTTAAATTGATTCCACAATTTAGCCATTGCATTAATATTTTGTATAGCTCTTTTTTTAAATATTTCGATAACATCAGGGTTAAAATTGAGCAGTTTATCATCATCAATGCGGTATAACTTGAACTCGCTATTTCTTGTATTAGAAGATGCCCTGACAGTAAAACTAAATACTACTTTAAAAAAATATTTTATTTTTTTGTCTCTTATTGAATCTATGGCTTCTCTCAATGATGCCAGCTTAGATACAACGCGGGATTTAAACCAGTAATCAATATTAAAGAAATCGGGGTTATTTATTTTTTTTGCTATAGATGCTTTTTCCAAGATATCTTCTAATCTATTTTGTAATTGAATGTAATTAATCGGGGTTGTCTTAACCTTGCTTATTAAAAGAGATAGAGGGTTAATATCAATACCATATGAGTCATACCCTCTTATGAATGCCTCCAATAAAACAGAACCTGAACCGCAAAATGGATCTAACACAACTGCTTTAGGTTTAGCAAACATATCAATAAGTCTTCCTGCGACTTGAGGTATCATCATTGCAGGGTAGGGATGAATAGGATGTGTGTAAGCCCGAGTATTATCTTCAGAATAATTCCAAGATGGATCGAATCTTTTAGAACGTGTCGAATCTTGCCATAAATGTTTTATACTCGTCAAAGAATTAGTATCTATATCATCCTCGATTTGAGATATGCCCAAACGATTATAGAAAGCTAATTGCTCTTTCAAAACACAACACTGATTTTTTTCTGAACAAGCTGAGCAATTTTCTAATGTAGCTATACAACAACCTTGTTTAGGCTCTGCATATGTTTTAGCACTCATGTTTTATCCTCTCA
>VGWZ01000190.1 GCA_016873595.1 Nitrospira sp. | reverse complement strand
GATGTTGAAGTGAACGCCCTCTGCGGATTGTCACTTACCATTGAGAGAGGTGACTTTGTTGCGATAATGGGACCTTCAGGCTCTGGCAAATCAACGTTTATGAATATTCTTGGCTGTCTTGACACCCCGACAAGTGGGCATTATCTTCTGGAGGGGACTGATACCGCTCAGCTTAACAGGGATGAACTGGCAGGGATAAGAAACAAAAAAATTGGTTTTGTTTTTCAAGGATTTAATCTGCTCCCACGGACGTCAGCTCTCGAAAATGTAGAATTGCCGTTGCTCTACAATGGTATTCCTGCAAAGGAAAGAAGACAGAAGGCAATTACAGCACTCAAGGCTGTCGGATTGGAAGGAAGGGAGCATCATCATCCCACTCAGCTTTCAGGTGGTCAGCAGCAGAGGGTTGCAATTGCGAGAGCTCTTGTCAATGATGCACCTATAATCCTCGCTGACGAACCAACGGGAAACCTCGACACAAAGACAAGCTCTGAGCTAATGGAGCTTTTTGTGAAACTGAATAGGGGGTCAAATATCACAATAGTACTGATAACCCATGAGAGCGATATCGCAGCCTACAGCAGGCGTATAATAAAATTTTTAGATGGGTGTATTGTCAGTGATGAATTAAAGGAAGTCGGTGGTAAAAAGTAAAAATCGTGAGTCAAGAGGTAAAGAAATGAACGACTCGAAGCTTTCAAATAATCTGAACGGAGGGTTGATTTCATGATAAATATTCCTTCAACCGTAAAAATCTCTTTAAGGGCGTTGAGGGTAAATAAGATGCGTTCAGCCCTGACCATGCTCGGAATTATTATCGGAGTAGGTGCTGTTATTGCAATGCTTGCTGTTGGCACAGGAGCAAGTCAGAAAATATCTGAACAGATTTCGAGTATAGGGAGTAATCTTCTTATAGTACTCCCGGGAGCGACGACTGCAGGAGGGGTAAGAATGGGTGCAGGGACTCAGCCTACGCTCACCATGGGAGATGCGGAGGCGATACTGAAAGAATGCCCCGCGGTTTTAGATATTGCTCCTGACCACAGTGGAGTTGCCCAGGTTGTCTATGGCAATCAGAACTGGTCGACCGGTATAAGAGGCACAACACCAAATATGTTGAATGTCAGGGACTGGCCTATTGCTGAGGGCAGGTCATTCACCGAACAGGATGTTAAGAGTGCCACAAAGGTTGCTCTCTTAGGCCAGACTGTTATGGATAATCTTTTTGGAGACGTAACCCCCATTGGCAAGGTTATAAGGATAAAGAACGTCCCGTTTACCGTTATTGGTATTCTGTCGGAGAAAGGGCAGTCGCCGACAGGTCAGGATCAGGATGACACTATTTATGTTCCTGTGACCACAGCACAGAAAAAGCTTTTTGGAACCGCATTCCCAGGGATGGTGAGAACGATAATGGTAAAGGCAAAAAGCACCGAAGGCCTGTTTACTGCCGAGAAGCAGATAACCGAATTACTCAGACAGAGACATCGTATAGGACCGAAACAGGATAATGATTTTACTGTCAGAAATCTCACACAAATGATGCAGGCTGCAGAACAATCGGCAAAGGTAATGACTCTATTACTTGGAGCCATCGCTTCTGTTTCTCTCCTTGTGGGAGGAATAGGAATAATGAATATCATGCTCGTCTCGGTTACAGAGAGGACACGAGAGATAGGTGTACGGATGGCTGTTGGTGCAAAGATGTGGGATATTAGACTCCAGTTCATTATTGAGGCAGTTACCTTATCATTAATTGGCGGAATTGCTGGGATTATAGTTGGGATATCTGGTTCAAAGATATTATCTATGATTGCAGGTTGGGAAACGATAGTTTCTTCATTGTCTATCATTCTCGCCTTTGGGTTTTCCGGATTGGTGGGTATATTTTTTGGGTTTTATCCAGCATATAAAGCATCGCTTCTTAACCCGATAGAAGCATTGAGGTATGAGTAATAAATAAAGAGCTAAGAGCAAAGAGCTAATTATAATGGATCCTATTACACATAGCCTTGCAGGAGCTACCATTGCAAATCTCGGTTTCAAGAGAACCGCAGCTTTATTAGTGATTCTCCTGTCTGCGGTCGCCCCGGATTTTGACTATGTCACCAGACTCTGGGGAGCGGATGTCTTTCTAAGATACCACAGGGGTATAACACACGGAGTACTTGCATTGCTCGTAGTGCCTACGATAATCGGGCTTATAGCTGGTTACAGGAAAGGGTTTTTCTATTATTTTTTCATAGCTTTTCTCAGCTATGCTGTCCATCTCTTTATGGATCTCACCACACAGTATGGAACAAGAATCCTCTCACCACTTGACTGGGAACTGTATTCGCTCGACCTGATGTTTATCATAGACCCGTATATAACAATAGGTCTTCTTCTGTCAGTTATCCTGTGCAGTGTTAACAAAAAGAAGGCAACACTTATAGCGGTTACTACAGTATTTCTTGTTATTACGTATACAGGTGGCAGGTATTATCTCCATGGAAAGACGAAAGAATTTTTGAAAGAGCGACTTGAAGCTCATACATATAAGCTATGCCCTTTGCCAAATGATTTTCTCAGATGGTGGTTTGTGGTAAGGTCTGGCAATGAGTTTAAGGTAGGCTCTGCAGACCTCTTCACAAAAAGGATTTGTGTGCATGAAACATATAAGATGCACAATAATAACCCATTTATTGAGATGTCAAAAAAGGAAAGGGCTGTGAGAAACTTTCTTTATTTTGCAAAGTATCCGTATGTTGAAATAAAAAGCAGTGACAAGATGACCACAGTCATATGGCGAGAACTTTCTTTTACCATAAGGCCAGAAGACCATTTTGTCGCAAAGGTTTATTTTGATAAAGAGGGGAAAATAATAACATCATACTTCACGTTTTAAACATTTTACTGATAAACCATTGAAGCAATTTTGACAGTCAGATCTCCCAGCATGTTAGTATAGCTTCCCATTTCGTTATCGTACCAACCATAGATTACTGCCTGGGTAACGGGTATCTCTATAGTGGTTGGATTTAAATCCACAAGGACATCGCTTGGTATTTTATGAAACCTACTAAGGTCTAAAGAAATATTGGCGGTTCTTGTATGTGTTTCGTGTCCTTCAATAATGGTAGCAGGTCCATAAAGCCCAATTATGTCTGAAGATACATTCTGTTCATCAGTATATTTTATGTAACCCCTCTTTTCCTTTTCCGCGACGTCACGATAAATATTGTTAATGAGGTTTCGATTAATAGAGGGGTGTTCTGATTCCTCATATAAAGCAACTACCAGGATAATGAGAGATCCGGTAGTAACAGGGATACGCACTGATTCTGCAATAAATCCTATCTTATTCATTTCAGGGATTACCAGCCCAAGGGTCTTAGCAGCTCCTGTAGTAGTGAGAATGATATTATTCATGATGCTTCTATTTTTTCTGAGGTCGGTAGCCCCAGCCTTTGGTAGGCTGTCAAGCACCTCTTGAGTACCAGTAGCAGCATGGACTGTAGCCATAGAAGCACTGAGTATTTTTTTAGGACCAAAGTAATCTAAAAGCGGCTTAATCATATATGCAAGACAGGTAGTCGTACAGGATGCACCTGAGATAACATGGTGTTTAGTGTGGTCATACCTATCATCATTAATACCCATTACGATGGTTGTTGCATCCTCAGGCATTGAAAGACCTTTCTCTTTGATCTTAAAAGGTGCTGAGACAATGACCTTCTCTGCACCTGCCTCTAAGTGACCTCGTGCAGAACCTTCTTTGACATCGGGTGGGGTAGCGGGATTAGTAAACTTCCCTGTTGCCTCAATAAC
>VGWZ01000189.1 GCA_016873595.1 Nitrospira sp. | reverse complement strand
GTACCATAACAGGTTTGGATATCTCCTTAAAGTCCATGCCACTCACTCTGAGGATTATAAGTTCGCTGTCAAGATTGAGACGTCCATAAACAACGAGTGTGGAGAGAAGAAATGCCATGGGTATGGTGAGTAAAAACAGTTGTGTCTGGAGGTAAATGATGAGTTGAGCCATGTCTATAATTGATACGCCAATGCCTGAGAGAAACCTGCTCAACTTGAGCAGTTTCTCCATCATCAGGATAAAATTGAGAAAGGCAAAACTGATGAGAAAGGTAACAGCCAATTCCTTTACTATTGATTTGTGTATTATCTTCATGGCTTGATGTTTATTTTAGCATAACCCGTTTAACTGCTTTTGAGTTACCTTTTCAATTCTCCCTCTTTCGGAAAAATCGCTTGACAACATATGGGCTTTAAAGGATAATCAAACTTTTTAACTCTCACCTTTCTATAAGGGGGTTTTATGGGGTAGTAACAGTCCATAGGAATGTCTCCGGTAGAATAATGATTCCCTACGGGCGGAGGAGGTTTTATGAAAAAAAGAAATAGTAAGAAATTAGTCGTGCTGGTATTTGTGTTCCTTCTCACTACAAGTATTGCCTTTGCACAGGAAGATCGAGAGGGCTGCAAAGACCATCCGATGTTCACAAGGATGCCGAATTTTTATATCGGAAATTGTAAGGAAAAGGATTTTGATAAGGCTGAATTTGTGGATGAAAAAGACAAAGATATTAAAGTAGAGGGAAAGTTTTATTGGACTGAATACGAGATAAAGAAAGGAATTAAGGCACCCAGTGAACTTCAGATTTTAAGAAACTATGAAAACGCAATCAAAAAGATTGGCGGGGTCGTTGTTAATGAATCTGGAGGTTTAGCTTATCTGAAATTGATTAAGGCAGGGAAAACCTACTGGGTAATAGTATTTCCACGGGGTAACGGAACATACTATGAACTCACGATTGTTGAAAAGGCTGAGATGGCGCAGGAGGTTGTGGCAGATGCAAAGAGCCTCATGAGTGATATTCAGACAAGAGGTCATGCCTCTGTTTATGGAATCCATTTTGATTTTGACAAAGCAAACATAAAGCCAGAGTCTGAGCCTGCGATAAAAGAGATAGCAAAGCTCCTTCAGGAAAATAAAGGTCTGAAGCTCTATGTGATAGGACATACCGATAACGTTGGTACAATTGATTACAACATGAAGCTTTCAAAGCTCAGGGCAGATGCTGTGATGAAAGAGCTTGTGACGAAATACAAAATTTCTTCTGAAAGACTAAAGGCTTTTGGAGTAGGCTCCCTTGCACCAGTTACCTCCAACAAGACAGATGACGGCCGTGCTCAGAACAGGCGAGTGGAGCTTGTGGAACAGTAATTTTAAAAAGGAGGAGAAGATGGGTAAGAAAATTTGTATTTTACTGTTTATTATTTCCCTATTTCTTCTTTTAGGAATTACTTTCGCAGGAGGTACAAATATTAAGGAAGGTTTATGGGAGATAACTATGAAAATGGAGATGCAAGGAATGCCTATGCAGATGCCACCACAAACCTATACCCATTGCATAACAAAAAAGGATATGGTGCCACAGAAAGAAGAGCCGGGTCAGGAATGCAAGATGGTTAAGAGTGAAACCAAAGGGGATACGGTCTCCTGGGTCATGGAGTGTAAAACGAGGGAAGGCACTGTAACAAATAATGGTAGGGTGACCTATAAGAGAGATACATTTGAAGGGGTGGTCAAAGTGAGTATGCCAGGAGGTAAAAGGGGTGGTATGGAGATGACCCAGCACATGAAGGGAAGGTGGATAGGGCAGTGTAGGTAAGAAAGATAAAAAAAGGGGCATGATTGTACTAGTAATAGTGTCTCTATTAATCACTCTTTCATGGCGATCAAGAGGTCAAAAGTGAAAATGACAAAATCATATCAGGACCGATGAGGAGAGAGGAATGATGCCTTAGTGCAGGGAGGAAAAAATGTTAAGGATTTTTTATTTGATTCTCTCAGCATTCCTGACTTTTACCATATTGCATTGCCTTTCCTATCAAGTGGATGCCAGTGATTGTAAGAAAATCAAAGATGGATGTGAAAAAAAGGCTACAGAAGACTTATCATCATGTGAAGACGCTGTATGCGCGATATGTAACTTGTTCGATAATACTTCCCAATTTAATCAGTGTATGAAGGACTGTATAGTTAACTGTGCTGAAATATATGGATCAGATCTTTTTGAGTGTGCTAACAGGTATGACGCCTGTCTAAAAGGTGAAGTTCTTGGCTACATATATATACAAGAAGATTTATCTTCCGATCCAAATTATCCGTTTGTTCGTATGCATGAGGTACAAACACACTGTGGATATAAAGGTGGCGTTATGAAAAAGACATCGGGCCGGATATCTTTTAGGCTTAAACCTACAAGGGACATATGCGTTTATGAAGTTGTTCAGAAGGATACTAAACCATCAGAATATGAAGATAGATTTGTACCGACTAACCCGAAGAAAAAGAAAAGTTGTTGCGATTGGAGATTCACTGTTCAGAAAGATTATAGATTTTCGGATACGCCTTATAGCCCATCTGTGAATTTTAGAAAAAATTTAAGTAAGCCGTTTTTTGTTTCAATCGATTCTAAAAGAAGATGTTTACAGGAATGTTTAAATATTCCGCATCCTTTGGCGAAAATAGATTGTTCAGATAACAATTGGCAGGGGTTACATAATAATAACTGGCCATTGGTTAGCGGCTATCAGGATAGTCTTAGGGATGTGATTATCTTTGAGCTTAATATTGATGAAAAGGAGATAAATCGTTTGAAAGAGAATTGTATTAAAAAGAAAAGATAGTGAAAAACATGAAATGGCGATTGTTGGCATGTTTATTTTTTCTAATGGTCATTTCTCCCACCCTTTTAGCGGAAAAGAGAAAAGACCTGATGAGATTCCTGTATTGACATACAGGAATCTGGAGATTAGGGAGTTTATGGGGGAAATTACGGGGGCTTTCATAAACGCCCCCCACATTATCAAGCGGGATTTATTCGATCGTTACCTTTTTCTCTTTTTTCTTTGCCTCTTCCGTCTTTGGAATCTTCACCTCAAGAACCCCGTCTTTAAATTTTGCCGTTGCCTTTTCTGTCTGTACCTCAGCAGGCAGACGGAGAGACCGCGTAAATGAGCCGTGGGAACGTTCAATCCTGTAATAATTCTTCTTTTCGACCTTTTCCTCCTTTTTCTTCTCTCCAGAAATGGTGATAATATCATCCGTGACCTTTACATCTATATCCTCCTTACCCATTCCGGGCAACTCTGCCTTAACCACCACATTATCGCCTTCCTCAAAGACATCTACTGTTGGTGTAACTTCTTCTATTTCCGGGAACCTAAACCTTGGAAACCACGACGTCCGCATTAAAGAAAAGGGTCTTCTGAAAAAATCATCGAACCACCTCTCCATCTCCTCAAAAGATGAAAGGGCTTTTGTTGGTTCGGCTTTTGCTATCTCCTTGGATGTTTTCTTTGCCATAACGCACCTCCTCTATTTAGTTATTACCTAAATTGAGCGATTTATTTATTTAAAACCATATTAATCAAGGTATTCTAAAGAAAATGCAATCACCCAATAAGTGTCATTCTCTGGCTTGACCAGAGAATCCAGGGTTTCCCGTGAAAACGGGAATCCAGGGTTTCCTGTGCAAACAGGAATCCATTTCCTGTGTATAGTTCCCCGCTTTCGCGGGGACGGCGTCTGGATTCCCCGATCAAGAGACTGTGTCGCAATTATAGCAGAAGAAAGGGATGAAAGAAGGTCATTTATATGCTAGAATTCTGT
>VGWZ01000188.1 GCA_016873595.1 Nitrospira sp. | reverse complement strand
TGTTGAACTCGCTTCACGCTTGAAGTATCTTCCGCCTTATCTGTTTGCATCCATAGACAAAATGAAACAGGAGGCAGTAGAAAATGGCACTGATGTGATAGATTTAAGCATTGGTGACCCTGACATCCCTACGCCATCTCATGTAGTGAATGCAATGAAAAAGGCTGTTGAAAACCCTGCCCACCACCGTTACCCATCATACGAAGGCATGCTCTCCTATAGAGAGGCTGTCGCAAGGTGGTATCATAAGAGATTTAAAGTAAAACTTAACCCCGATACCGAGGTGCTCTCATTAATTGGATCAAAGGAAGGGATAGGCCACATCCCGTTGGCATTTGTCAATCCAGGTGATAGAGTGCTTGTGCCGTCTCCTGGCTACCCTGTGTATTCTGTAGGCACTTTGTTTGCCGGGGGCGAAAGTTATTTAATGCCACTGAAAGAGGAGAATAATTTTTTACCTGATTTCACCATAATACCACGTAAAGTATTAGTCAATGCAAAAATGATCTTTATCAATTATCCCAATAATCCTACGTCAGTTGTCGCATCTAAAAGGTTCTATGAAGAGCTGATAAAGATTGCGTTGAGAAACAATATCATCGTATGCCATGATGCGTCGTACTCGGAGATATTTTATGATGATAAAAGACCGGTAAGCTTTATGCAGATACCTTGTGCAAAGAATGTGGGCATCGAATTCCATTCGCTCTCTAAAACATATAATATGACAGGGTGGAGAATAGGCTTTGCTGTTGGCAATAGTGAAGTTATTGCCGGTCTTGGAAAGATAAAAACAAACCTTGATTCGGGTGTTTTTCAGGCCATCCAGGAGGCAGCCATTGTCGCACTTGATACAGGTGATGATATCCTCTCAACAATAAGAAAAACGTATCAAGAGAGAAGAGATGCACTTTATCATGGTCTTAAAAAACTCGGTATGCATCTCATAAAACCAAAAGCAACATTTTACTTATGGGCAAAGGTGCCATCCAATTTTGATTCAATGAGTTTTGTCAAATACATGCTGAACAGGGCAGGAGTACTCGCAACACCCGGGAATGGTTTTGGAGAGGCAGGAGAAGGATATGTGAGGTTTGCACTCACCGCATCTGTGGGGAAGATTAAAGAGGCGGTTGAAAGAATACAAAAAGTCCTTTAACTTGATAATTCCCTGTGGTATTGCCACGGGGTTACCCTTGTGTCTGTCATTCCTGCAAAAGCAGGAATCCAGACGCTGTCCCCCTTATCAAGTACGGGACAGGCTCTGCGAAAGCTGGGAACTAAAGGAACTGGATTCCGGGTCAAGCCCGGAATGACAAAATTGGTGTTAAAATGATTTTTGATTCCCTGTGGTCTTGCTGCAGTGTGGATCAATCGAATTATTTGATTTAAAGATGTCTATTGTGTATATTGGTATTGGCTCTAATCTCGGTGACAGACAAGAAAATTGCCTGCACGCAATAGAACTTCTGCAAAAAAAAGGAATTGTTGTCACAAAAAAATCTTCTCTTTATGAGACTGAACCATGGGGATATAAAGACCAGCCACAATTTATAAATATGGCAATAGAAATAGAAACCGAGTTTAATCCAGAGGAACTCCTCACGGTATTAAAGAATATTGAAAGAGAGATGGGTAGAGAAGAATCATTCAGATGGGGACCGCGGAAGGTTGACCTCGACATACTCCTCTTTGATACTATTATCTTAACAGAGGATAGTTTAGAAATCCCACATCCGTTACTTCATAAGAGGTATTTTGTGTTAAGACCATTATGTGAAATTGCATCTGATATCCTCCACCCTCTATTAAAGGTGAGTATCTTCGATCTCTTACAACAGCTCTGCAAGAAATCACTGGATACTAGGTGAGTCGCAACGTGTCATTAGAGATTATTGATATTAATGCCATTTCATCTATCCAGGCCAGCCTGTCACACCTTTCAGGACTTTCTCTTTCTGTATATGGAGAAAATGGAAACCTCGTCCTGCCTCCGGTAAGTGAAGATAAATTTCTATCAGCTATCAAGGCGTCTCAGAAAGGGCAAGATGAATATAATGACTTTTTAAAGAGAAGCATTGAGAAGGTGGTACACAGAAGGGATGTCTCTATCGTAAAGGGTCCTGCAGCACAATACTATTTTTTCATACCCGTTTGTATGAATAATGTAACCTTTGTGATTACTGGAGGCGGTATATTTTTTTCTACAAAAGAGTTTGAGGATTTTTATATAAAAGACGGGGAATCTTATGGTCTCCCGTTACCCCAACTTAAATCTTGGTCACAGGAGATTTTTGTCAGTGATTATGTAGCCATCCATGAGGCTTCACGATACCTACAATTCCTGTTTAATCTTTTTCTCAAGTGCGGTTATGAGAACAGCCTGAATGAGAAAAAGTACAGATTGACAAAGACCATCCTCAGTCTTATATCCAATATTGAATTAGATAAGAAAGCAGACGAGGTTTATGAACTTCTGGTGGATGTACTGCTTTTCCTTTTTAATGTTGATAGTGTTTCAGTAATGGTGAAAGATAATGAACTATTCAGGTCTCAGAGGGCAGGAGGCAGACTCAAAGAGTATCTCTACACAGTGCACTTGAAGGCCACAGGCGTTATAACTGAAGTACTTGAAAAACAAAGGCCTTTACGCTCTGAAGTCATGATGGAGATATTAAAATTAGGCTTAAGTGATGAAGTCACTTCCATTTATTTATTTCCTATTGTGTTAAAAAACAGGGTTATTGGACTCCTGGGCATCTTTAACTCCCCTATCACTCAAGAGGATGCAGATGTAATCTTTGACCTATGCAGGATTATAGGTTTTGTCTTCAGACTCTTAGACCTGCAGGGTATTTATGACAGGCGCGTAAAAAATATACATGTGCTGGATATGGCTACCACACGCCTCAATCCTGTTAAAGAACCTGAGATGCTTTATGATGCTATAGTGGATCTGTCTGTACACCTCGTAGGTGCAGAGAGAGGTTCTTTAATGCTCATCGAAGATGGTGCATTGTATCTCACCATAAAAGCTGCGAGAGGGATCAATAAATTGCTCCTTAAGGAGATAAGGATTAAGCCTGGCGAGGGAATCGCAGGAAAGGTATTCAAGGAAGGTGTGCCACTCATTGTGGATGACATTGAAAGTAACATAAAAGTCCTTATCAAAAGGAGGCCTAATTATAAGACGAGTTCCTTCATAAGTATCCCTTTGAAGGCAGGAGAAAAGACGATAGGAGTCTTTAATATCTCTGATAAGGTAACAGGGGAGGTTTTTTCAGAAGAGGATATGGTCATACTCCAATCCTTTTTGTCATATGCATCTATTGCACTCGAAAGGTCAATGTATTACAGTCTCGCAGGCCATCTGAGAGAGCTTTCTATTACAGACGCCTTAACAGGCCTTTTTAATAGACGGTATTTTGAAGATAGATTTTTTGAGGAGCTTCAGCGTTCAAAACGTCACAATCTGTCTTTTTCACTTGCAATGATAGATATCGACGATTTCAAGCTGTTTAATGATACTGAAGGACATCTTGCAGGTGACGAGGTTCTGAAGAATATCGCAAATATAGCAAAAGACAGCGTGCGCGTTATTGATGTCTTGGCAAGATTCGGAGGTGAGGAGTTTGCTGTTATCATGCCCCAGACAGAGAAAGAAGAGGCCTTTTTAGTTGCTGAAAGGATGAGGGAGTCAATTAAGGAACAGTTACTTCACACCTGGAAGCTATTTCCAAAGGAAAATATAACAATTACTATAGGCGTGGCAGCCTTTCCCTCTGATGGGAGGGATAGGAGTGAACTCATAAGGAATGCTGACAGGGCATTGTATAAAGGAAAGATGGAAGGCAAAGATAAGACAGTTGTGTGGGGAT
>VGWZ01000187.1 GCA_016873595.1 Nitrospira sp. | reverse complement strand
GAAAGCCACTTGGAGATGAAGCTTTCATGAAGAGGATGGAAAAAAGAACTGGGAGAGACTTAGCACTGAGGCCACGGGGCAGACCGAGGAAGAATAGGGAATAATATGGGATGTGTCCCGGATTATCCCGGATTATCATACCGGATTATCCATAACGGTATAATGACCGTCAGGTTTACTTATAGGGGAAATATCATCCGCATCCATGGTGCTGGATATTATTGGAGAAAAGGGAGGAAGAGATATGAAGAGAAAAATAAAATATACTGATGAACCGATGGGCAAGTTGAAAGTAATCAGAGACTTTCTTCCATCACCTGACAAACTGGTATTGAAAGAAGAAAATGTCAAGGTAACCATTGCATTGAACAAATCGAGCATTGAATTTTTCAAAAGAGAGGCACAACGGTATCATACTTCATACCAAAAAATGATTCGACGGCTGATAGATTTATATGCTTCACAACATCAAAAGAGTGCTTAACACGCAAATCCACTGGACGGCAAACAGCCGCCAGTGATTCAAGCGTTATGCGTAAGATATAAATTGACAACGAGTGACATTTGTGTACATAATATAATACACAAATGGGGGATAAAACCATGAAATTTTTAAGCGTCCGCGACTTAAGAGGCAAATCAGCACAAGTCTGGAAAGAGCTTCCAGAGGAAAGGGAAATGGTTGTTACCAGCAATGGACGGCCTATAGCCATTCTTGCTGCAATAACCGAGGCAAACCTTGAGGAATCGTTATCGGCATTCAGGCAGGCACGTGCTGTTGAAGCGGTTGTCTCTCTACAGCGTCGTTCCATTCAGCAAGGAACCAGCAAGATTTCGATGGACGAAATCAACGAAGAAATAAAGGCTGTTCGCAAGAAACGCGCTCGGTGAATATTGTCATAGATACTAATATTCTTGTTGCTGGTCTTTTGTCGCCATTCGGGGCTTGCGGTGAAATCGTCCGCATGGTTTCATCTGAAGAACTGATACTCTCTTTTGATGCCCGTATTCTGTCAGAATATAATGAAGTGCTCAGTAGGCCGAAGTTCAAGTTTGCATCAGAAAAGGTAGCTGCGCTTCTTGACTATATTGTGTATCGGGGGCAAACAGTGGCACCCTCACCTGTGGCTAATTCGCTCCCTGACATTGATGATGAACCATTTCTTGAAGTTGCCATTGCAAGCCAAGCCTTATGTATCGTTACAGGAAATCAAAATCATTTCCCTGCTGAACTATGTCATGGGATTAAGGTGTTGTCTCCAAAAGGCTTTTTGATATTTTACAAGAAACAGAAAAAACAAAAAAAGCGTATATCAAAACACTCAACTCGGACCAGGCTTAGCCCCGCTGATTAGCTCTGTCGTTGACTACATGTAAAAATCATCACATATTGTCGAAAATTCAAAAAGTCTCCTCCATTGCTTCAACAAGAACATCTCTTACTCTCTTATCAAACAAGATCTCTGCATGGTTAAGCGGGAAATTGTAATGCTCACTCCCCCAGGGAATCTTTGAACTCTCTGCTGATACCAATCCATCGCCCTTTCCTCTTTTTATCTCTTCAGGATAAAGATTTTTAGGTATCACCTTTTCAAAGATATCAGGAATTAAGAAATTGTAAAGACTGAAGAGCGTTGGATCTGTTCCTCCAACAGAAACATAATATACCCCATCACACGGCCCGTCTTTTAGAGATTTAAAAAAGTGCGATTCAGGAAGAAGCTCTTTGAGTGCCCTGCTCTTAAGAAAATCAAAAATGCGCTTTATTGAAAAGGAAAATGACCCTTTATCTCCCCCATGAAAAAAAGGATCTATTACAGAGATAAGGGGAGATAAATAATTGGCAATCTTCGCCACAGAGCTTCCTTTGTGAGGAGTAGAAATTGTTATAAGAACTTTTATTGACTTGTCCTTTCTCATGAGATACTTTCTCCCAATAAGCCCACCCCTGCTGTGGCCAATGAGCACAACGCCCTCTTTTGTCATCTTTTTTGCAATCTTTACAACCTCTTTCAGTTCCACGACAACCGAATCTATCGTACCAGCAGGTCTTTCCTGACTCCATGTAATTGTAGGGTACTCTTTAACCCTGAGAGCATCAAACAGTGTCTGGAGATTATCGGTTTGCTCATCTGTTAAGGGTGTTGAAATTGTATCCCCGGAGGAATTTGTGTCAGATACAGAGTCATTACGTTGATGTCTTTTACTCAGTAAAACTGTTAAAGGGAACATCCCACCAAGAATACGGGATTTGGATGGATTCACCCATATATCCTTATCCATACCGAGTCCATGTATAAGGGTAAAAGGGGTAAAAGTAAAAGGTAAAAGGGGGGGGTAAAAGGGGGGTAAAAGGGGGTAAAAGGGGACGGTTCTATTTATTGACAAAAGCTGCATAATCTGATAGATTTTCAGCATGCCGAGGTTAGCAAGAATTGCTCCTGATGAACATATCTATCATATTCTGACAAGAGGCAATAACCGCCAGGATGTCTTTAAAGAAGAAAAAGACTATAAGAGATATATCGAAATAATCCAAAGATACAAAGAGAAATTCAAATTCAAACTCTATCATTATATACTAATGAGAAACCATGTCCATCTTGTTCTTGAAACAACAGGGAAAGGTGGAAGACTTTCAGACATAATGAAGGGGATAAATCTGTCGTATGCCCAGTACTACAAAAACAGACACAGGCACATAGGGCACTTTTGGCAGGATAGATATAAAAGCATTTTGATATCAAAAGATAATTATCTTCTTGCTTGTGGAAGTTATGTTGAACTTAACCCTGTGAGGGCAAAGATAGTAGAAGATCCAAAAGACTACAAATGGAGCAGTTACAATGCATATGCTTATGGAAAGAAGGATTCAATCGTTGATGAGCATCCAATCTACAAAGGACTATCAAAAGTTGATGGAGAACGCAGAAGCAAGTATAGAGAATTAGTAAAAGGGATGATTAAAGAGAAAGGCTCTATGAAGGGAGAGATGGATAGAAGGGTGGCATATGGGAGTGATGTTTTTCTAAAGAAAGTGGCAAAAGAATATAAAGTGGATGCGGTGATAAAGCCAAGAGGAAGGCCAAGGAAAGAAGAAAATGAAGGAAAATAGAACCGTCCCCTTTTATTTTTTCTTTTATTTATTTTTATTTTAGGGCTGCGCCATTCCCAGAAGTTAACCATGAAATAGTAGCGCCAATAACCTTCAAACTCACCGAATCTCATGCGAATCGCTAAACTCGATATTCCTGTAGTCCTTGTTTGTCATTCCGCACTTGTCGGAGCGACTCTTAGCGTAGACTCGCTTCGAGATGCAGAATCCAGGGTTTCTCGTGAAAACGGGAATCCAAGTTCTTTAGTCCCCTGCTTTCGCGAGGACGTTCCGTACTTTATATAGGGGTGGTTTCCTGCTGGAGTTTATTCCCTCACTTCGATGCTAGGCAGGAATGACAGTATACTTGTGGTTATAAGTTTATTTAGATACACTGAGGTCCTGCCACTGGTTCTTCATTTGCAAATATCGTTTTTAGTCCTCACTATCACAAAATACCAAGCTTCTCATAATTAATATATTGATTTTAAAGGATTTCTATTCTTTACCAATACCCGAAATTGTGATATAGTACCATCATTAAACCAACAAAAGGCAAGTTGGTATATTAATTATTAAATAAATGATGAAACATAGCATGATTAAGTTAATAGTGTTTGATATAGACAATACCCTTGCTTTTCCAAATCAGCCAATTGATGAAGATATAATACGGCAACTTAAATTAATTGAATCTCAAGGTATTAAAATAGCATTAATTTCTGGCAAGCCTGCCAGCTATATTAGTGGCTTTGCGAGACAATAGGGATCCAAAAGCCAATAATTATTGGGGAAAATGGTGCAGTA
>VGWZ01000186.1 GCA_016873595.1 Nitrospira sp. | reverse complement strand
CCCACAATCGTTATTTCGAATCAGTAGAAGACCTCGAAATAGCTTTGACTTCACATTTTGCAAAATGGGAACAGCCGAACAATGCCCTTAACGTATTATGCGCAAATATTTAAGACGCTTTATATAATTCCTGCTCGTAGTAGACAACTTCGCCGTTGTAGGCACGTTCGAAGTAGCCAAGAAGACGCTTCTCGGCATCTATGGAACTGTTAAAGATGTTATACCGTCCGATAATCTGTGTTAGATCGGTAATGCCGAACAAATCAAGCGCCGCTTTGTTTGCGTAGGTGATTGTTCCATCTGAGTTGCAACTCCATATGCTGAATGGTGCATTGCTGATAAGGGTTCTGAAGCGTGCTTCACTCTCTTTCAGTGCCTCCTTTGCCTGCTTGCGCTCAGTAATATCTTCAGCAATAAATATATATCCTGTAATCAAACCATTTTTATCCTTCATCACTGAAACGGTTAAAAGCACGGGTATGCTTTCATTATTTTTTGAAAGGTAGACCGAATCAGCCCCGAGTATACTACCCTTAAATGGAATATCAATATTTATGTCTTCGTCTATCAATATCTTTTGATATGATTGACCAATCAATTCATCTTCTGTATATCCCAACAGATTGCAGGCAGCAGGATTAAGCTTTTCAATCTTGCCATCCCGTGAAACAACAATAAGTGATTCACCCATTAAATTTAAGATATTTTCCACATAGTCACGAGCAACAGTGGTTTTTTGAAGTTCCACAATCATTTGATTAAATGATTCTGACAGATGAGCAATTTCATCTCTTGTCTTGACTTTTATCCTTTGTGAAAAATCGTCTTTGCCAATGATTTCCGTGGCTTCAACAAGCTGGTGCACAGGTCTGGTTATGCCTCTGGTGATCAGAACTCCACCAAGGATTCCAATGACAAGAGTGAGGAGTTTTGCGATAGCATTGTAAGCATTTGCCCTGCTTGCTGCATTGAGGGCATCCTCTTTTGCTTTACTAAGGCCAGCATGGCTCAGTACCTGGATTTCATCGCCCAGAACCACATCAAGTTCTCTGCGAAGCTGGACAAACTTAGCCAAACCCTTTTCTTGTTCTCTGTCCAGCTCGATAATATCTTTGACAAGCCCTACGCTTCCCTAAAAAAGACTGCCTACCTTTGCTGTCAATTGCCGTTCCTCTGGAGAGAGCTTAAGGTTTTTGTATTCTTCAAGGTGTTTTCTGAAATCCTGCTCATCTTTATGAATTTTCGCCTCAACCAGAGCACTGTGGTTTCGCAAATAGTTTGACATGCCACTGAATATCTCGTAAGCGTTAATCTCCATTCCATAAGAAGTCCGAATCTTTTGATCATGTTGAGGATCGTCTGTTTTGATCAATGACTGGATATTGTCATCCAAAATATCATCAATCTTATTGATATTTAGGGTAAGGAGCTCCATCTTGCGGGTCTGCTCGTCCTCAATCTTGATCAACTCATAGGCAAGCGCTATAAATTCATCGTAGCCCTGTTTTACCTTTAACGTTACCTCCTTCTCCTTCTCTGTATCTGCAAATTCGTCGTATCGTTTCTGAAAATCTTCAAAATCCTTCTTATCCTTAATTAATGCGTTCGAGGTGTATAGGGTCATGATCGTGGAGATAGCCAAGCACAGCAAAGCCTGTGCCGATAAGATTAATCTCCATCTCATAACCTGCTGCACTGGCTGGCTCTTCAATATGTATGATTTTCTTTATGTTTTTCTCGATGTTGAGAGTCATAAGATAGAGGATAATTCCGAAGGTTGCAAATATAACCAATAATGTCCCTATTCCTAATCCTATTTTTTTTGAAAGTGTCAGTCCCATGGTTTATCTCCTTTTGTTACCCATTATTCAATCTTTAACGTGGTTGTATCCGAACTAAGATTCGTCTATCCCCACTTTTTCGGGGGAAGGTCAAGATGAAATCTAAAGCATTATATCATATTCTGATTTTGAGGAGTTCAGGAAGAAAATCACGACTGAAACAAAGAGGAACCAAAGAGCAATTACTCCTTTTTTGCGAAGAATCTAAGAATAGAGCTATGAATGCGATTGTGATTACTAGTGTGGTGTCCCTAACAGATCTATACACTATTTTCTTTCGTCATTCCCGTGTAAACGGGAATCCAGTGGCTCTGGTTCTGGATTCCTGCTCCCTGCTTACTACCTGCAGGGACAAGTTTCGCAGGAATGACAATTTGAGTATAGGTAATTATGGGACAATACACTAGAAGTTAGGGACTGTCTGTCACCTCAATGACCTTAAAATTTCCGAGGAGTGGAAAACAGGCGCATAGGTTTTCTTTAACGAGACGATTTGCTTCTTCTTCAGAAGAGGCCCATACCGAAGTCTGGCCGTCTACCTCTCCAAAATTGAATTTAACAAAATAAAGTTTTAGCGCTTTCTCCATTTATCGGAATTGTTCGGAAAGATTACTTTGTTTTACCATTTCGGTGAATACAACTATAAGTTGTAAAATTTAAATAACAGTACAACTAGTTTCCCGATTAGTCAATTTAAATTTATTTATGAATTTATAAGAAAATTTTAATTATGAGGACACAATGTTATGAAGACATCTTTTTAACAGGAATTTATTTGGTTCTTTCGTAAAAAAGTTGAAACAAGGCTCATAAGAATGAAAACTATTATGAGAGCAAGGCACATAAAGGTAAATGTCATTCCCGTGAAAACGGGAATCCAGGGTTTCCTGTGCAAACAGGAATCCATTTCCTGTGTATAGTTCCCTGCTTTCGCAGGGACGGCGTCTGGATTCCTGCTTACGCAGGAATGACGGATTAAAGGGGTTTATTCTTATGCAAAATAATGTATAAAGACAACAAATCCTTTATATATACGGTATAGGGAAAATAATAGTTGATTAATGCTTATAAAACAGAGAGTTAGGCTTTTGTAAAACTACTTTTCCCTGCGGGTCATCGACAACTTAAATACGAATGAGGGATTTATTTTTCTCGGTTACGGGATCAACTTAGAAATGTTTGTTTTATTCGGACTCATCTTTTATATACCATTTAATGGTGACACTTGCATCTACTACAATACTAAAATTCATAACGACTATCTCTTTCTTCTCTACTTTCTCTTATCCAGTCTGCCACATCTCCAGGTATTGCTTTCATCTTTTCCCTTCTTGCAAGAATTCTTTTTACTACTTTTTCCCTCTCTGCAACTGCAGCGCTTTTTTGAATCACGACATCCAGCGCCTTTTCAATTGTCTCTGTTTCGGTTTTCACGCCAAGAATCTGCTTTGCCATGTCAATCTTTCTCTGGTCGAGCTTAAGATGCTTATCTTTAATAAACGCTATGCCCATTGCTTTCACCTCCATGTTCACATTATATCATATATGTTCATATAGGAAAATCCAGAAGGTAATAGTTTTTAATTTATTTTAAACCTGAATCCTGCGTCATTGTTTGAGATATGATAACACAAGTTTCAAAAGATACTAACAGATACACGGTTCTCTGGTATAATGAACCTTATCTATCAGTTATCACGTTAACCTACTTTTTAATTAGGTTAAGATTATCCCGGCACGTCATTCCTGCGAAACTTGTCCCTGCAGGTAGTAAGCAGGGAGCAGGAATCCAGTATTTTCGAGTTTTTCTGGATTCCCGCCTGCGCGGGAATGACATATTCACGCATGATTCAGGTTAAAATATAGTGATGATTGCAATTGTTGACTATGGGATGGGAAATCTGAGGAGTGTTGAGAAAGGATTCCTCAAGGTTGGTGTAAACGCAAAGGTTGTCTCTGGTCCTCGTGCTATAGACGATGCTGAGGCAATAGTACTACCAGGTGTTGGGGCATTCAGAGACTGCATGAGAAACCTTACGAACATGTCACTCATAGAATCAATTATGAGGGCTATAGAAAAAGGTAAGCCATAT